>JBBSAP010000047.1:0-24789 GCA_038252165.1 Bacteroidales bacterium
AAGTGTTATCAGGCTTCAATATAACGGTGGCGATGGAGGCACAAAGACAGCCCTAATAATTACGCTTCCTTCGCAAGGATCTCTTTATCAGTATAATAACGGCATTAAAGGAAGCAAGATAACCTCCGTACCTTCTTCCCTGGCTGATCCGGACCTGAATCTGATTTATTTTGCCGACGGTGCAGCCGGTAACAGTGCCGGAAATTTTAGGTTTTATATTCACGATAACACCGGCGATTCTCCTGCAGGGACAATTACAATAAATGTCAGTCCTCCTGGGATCCCTAATTTTCTGCTTGCTGCCAAAAGTGGAAACATAGAGATACAATTCGATAAGCCCATGGCTGATCCGACAGGAAAAGAGGATCAGTTTATAGTTACTGTAAACGGTACACCGGTAACTATCAGTGCTGTTTCATTAAAACCGGGTGATCCTTATAGCATTATTGTGACACTTGACACGCCTCTTGCAGGGAGTGAAACCGTACTTATTTCTTATACTCAGGGGGATGTAGCTTCCGAATCGGGTGGATTGCTGCCGACATTTGTTGACCAGCCGGTAAATTTCATAATACAGACAGTCTCATTTACCGCGCTGCATGTAATGACTTACGGTGATCCGCCTGTTACACTTGTTGCCACAGCATCAAGCGGATTACCAGTTACCTTTACAAGTTCAAATTCCAGTGTGGCAACTATCAACGTTAACGTACTCACTGCAAATTCAACAGGGACAGCTGATATCACTGCAATGCAGAGCGGGAACGGAACTTATGCTCCTGCCAGATATATCAGAACCCTGACAGTGAACCAGGCAGATCAGACAATCACATTTCCGGCGCCAGGTATAAAAACATACGGGGATCCTGATTTCAATCTTGGTGCAGCAGCCTCATCAGGATTAATAGTCTCTTATGCGAGTGATAATCCGGCGGTCGCAACAATCTCAGGAGCAACGGTACATATAACTGGCGCCGGAACTGCTGTTATCACGGCTTCTCAGGCAGGTAATAATCTTTACTATTCAGCTATTGATGTTACAGTCACTCTTACCGTGAATAAAGCGGATCAGACAATTACCTTCGGATCACTCGTCCCCAGGACTTACGGTGAACCCGATTTTAATATCCCTGCAACAGCAAGTTCTTCTCTTAACATAACATTTACATCTGACAATACCAATGTAGCAACAATAACCGGAGGTCTTATTCATATCGTAAATGCCGGCACAACATTAATAACAGCATCACAACAGGGTAATCAGAACTATAATCCTGCTCCTGATGTAACTCAGACACTCATCATAAACAAAGCCCCTCAGGTGATTACATTCCCGGCAATTGCCCCTATTGTCTACGGCGTTGCCAGTTTCAATGCCGGAGCTTCATCAACTTCAGGGCTTACAATCACTTACAGCAGCGATAATACTTCAGTTGCTGAAGTAATCAATGGTAAGATCATTATCAGGAGCGCCGGCAGTTCCAATATCACTGCCAGCCAGGCAGGAGACAATAATTTCGGTCCTGCCGAAGATAAAGTGGTAAATATTACGGTGACCAAGGCTCATCTGACAATAACGGCTGATAATAAATCGAAGCCTTACCTTTCACCGAACCCGGCCCTGACCTTTACTAGCTCGGGATTTGTTTACAATGAAACAATTGCAGTTCTGGATACACCTCCTATGGTAAGCACAACTGCTGCTGCAGATTCTCCGGCAGGAGATTATGCAATCACAATTTCAGGCGGAAATGATAATTGCTATGAAATAACTTATGTCATGGGAAACATGACAATAACAATGATTCCCCAGACAATAACATTTACTTCTTATCCTGACAAAATCCTGGTTTCTGAAACTTTTGAACTTGTGGCAGTCGCCTCATCAGGACTTACTGTTTCCTTTGAGAGCAAAGAACCGGAAATAGCCCGGGTAACAGGTTCGACAATTACAGGGATATCTCGTGGAAATGCAAATATAAGAACCTGGCAGCAGGGCAATGAAAATTATTATGCGGCTGAAGATGAAATTACAGTTGAGGTAGTATCGACTCATGAAAACATTATGTACCTCTTTACTCCAAATAATGACGGATTTAATGACTACTGGGAGATACCTGAACTGGATTTTTTCGGGAAATGTGAAGCAAGGGTATATAACCGGTTTGGAAAGCTCGTTTTTTCATCAACCGATTATCAGAATGAATGGGATGGCACTTCAAATGGAGTCAAACTGCCTTCGGCTGCCTACTATTTCATTTTAAAAACAGAATCAGCCGGAACGATTACCGGAACTGTAAATATCATAAGATAAATAAGTGGAATTACCATCATGAAAAAGTCATTAACAGCAATGATATCAATTCTCTTTCATGGGGTAATCATTGCTCAGCAAATGCCTGTTTCAGAGAACTACTTTCTGGATAAGTATGCACTCTCCTCATCTTATGCGGGCCATTTCAATCCGGGCAGCTTCTTTACTGGCTTCAGATCGGACTGGACCGGGATCGCCGGCGGACCTAAAACCCTGAGATTATCTTATAGTGACATGCTTATGACAAATGCGGCTTGGGGCGGAAAGATAGTTTATGACAAGGCTGGCATCTTCGATCAGCTGTATGTAATGGGGACATATTCCTACAGCCTCAGAATAGCAGATGAACATAAAGTACTGCTGGCTCTTTCAGCCGGTATTTATCATAATAAGATCAATTTCACTGATTACTACAACAACCCGAATTACAATATCGATCCTGTAATGATCCAGCAGGATATTTCTTCAAAACTGAAATTTATGTCTGACTTTTCAGCTCTTTACCTGTTCAAAGGGATTGAAACAGGCATAATGTTCGCCAATATTAATTTCGGAGATGCAAAATACGATGAAGCAGACGTGACTTACAAGCCTCTTGCCAATTACCAGTTACATGCTGCATACTCCTTCCTGATATGCGACCGCTGGAATGTTAATCCTCTTATATATTTAAGGGGAGGGAAATTCATTACGGGTCAGTTTGGTATTGCTTCAATGGTTAAGTACCAGGACAACATCTGGGGCAGTCTCTCGTTCAGAGATCCCGGGATCTGGGGTTTTGGATTTGGTGCAAATATTGCAAAAGGGATAAAATTCTCATACAACTTCAATTTTGTTCCATCGGTGGCGCTTAATATTTACAATAACCATGAAATCGCGATAGGAGTAAATATTAAGGATCTGGTCAGAAAAGCTCAATCATCTGAAGCTGTTCAAAATTGAATGAATATCTTTTTTGAGCACCTCTTTGTACCTGAAAGGAAACTGACTATATAAACTCCATTTTTTAAACGGGGATTTAGCTCATAATATCCAGGTTCATAGTATTTTTTAATCAGGGGCACCTGTCCGGTAAGATTCGATATAATTAAAGTCCCTTCTGTTGATGGAAGAGTGTTGATTTCTAATTTTAAAATTCCATGGGAACAGTAAACACTGAAGAGATCATCACCGGCTTTGTAATCAGGAATTCCGGTTCCTAAGTTTCTGAAATTGAGAAAAAACCTGTTTTCATATAACCCCGTTGTCATGTCGAGCCTGTAATCTTTACCGGAAAGCAGATCCTGCTCTGTTTTTGCAGTTATATCTGAAATAAAAATTTCCATATCTGCCAGGCTTCCCTCTAAAGCACGGATCTTAAAAATGACATTCCCGTCTCTGTTAATCTTGAGACCAAGAGGAACCGTGTACAGTGTATCTGAGATTACCGGGAGAGCACTGATCGAAAGTTTTACGCCATCAGATCCGATAGCATAAAGATTTGGTACCATGAAATCAGTATTCATAAGTTTAAGCGCATCAAGCTGACCATCGAACTCATCAGTAGCTTTATCATCAAAGTAAATAACTACCGGATCAACTGACACCGTGTCATCTGAAAATTCAGCAGTAAGCCGGATCAATGATCTTGAAATATTATCCGATTTTGTTAAAGGATGGGTCAGATCCGTTACCCTGACACTATTGTCCATAGCAAGAGTTCCTGCTACAGGCCAGGAACCATCAGTTACATGAACGAAAAACCCCTGCATCGGCGGGATCAGGTTTGTAGCAAGTCCGTTACTTGAAACCCCATCTGCATAAGTAACATAAGTACCACCATACTGGTCGGTGGTGCTCGCCTCAAAGTAATAAAGAGCATTGTCTATATTGATTTTTGTCCATCCCGAGGAAGCGTCCCAGTCAATCGGAGAGGGGTACGGATTCCCGATCAGGTTAAATCCCTGGGTGTAAGTATTATTGTGGTTATAAAGAGTTGATGACTGGCTTCCATTGTTAACAACACCTGTTACGTCAAAAATAATCGGAGATTCTGTATCGCCGAAGTTGACAGCATATCCCTGCATAGGATTTAAAACTCCGGCAGGATCAATATAGATAACCCAGCCTGAAGTTGTACTGCTTTCATTATACATGTAAAAGGCGGGAAAAGGGTCGGCAAGTTTCATATTATCACTAAACTCGCTTACGGTAGCTGCCTGATAGGGCAAACTTAAATATTTATACCCGAAACCTGAAAAAAGATATCTTTGCATTGTAACATTTCCGTTGACCTCACCTGTTCCGCTGCCATCGATAATCGCAGTCTGAATATCTGAAGAAAAGAGAGTTAAATTCCCATTTGCATTAAAAGTGCCGTTGCATAACAGGATCCCATTTATTGACTGCCCGGGTGTGGTAATCGTGGTTGTGCTGCCCGGATCAACAATGATATTATTATAAGAAATTGGTGTAGTACCGTTCAACAGCTGGGTGTTTCCGGAAAAAACAATTGTACTGTTCTGGTTAATCCAGGAACCATTATTTGTAACATTTTCCTGAAGAATAATGTTACCGGCGGTTACCAGTAAAATTGTCCCTGAGGTGACTGTCATACCCTGACCTGATCCGGACTGATTTAAAAGAAGAAGCAGTGCAGTTACTATTGCGCTTCTTTCCAGATTTATTATTTTACTTTTCAGTATCATTCTAAGGTAATTCACCCTTGATCAAAATTTTATTAATTTGCATAACCTGGAGGCTATTGTGTGTTAGTATACCACTGGACATCCTGAAACCTGACTATATCACCATTTTGTGAAGAGGTAACAAACAATTCCAGATAGTCATCCTTCTTCATATCCGGAATATAAATAACGGTTGAAAACTGAAAAGGCTGGTTAGCCGTTACTATGCGAAGATCAGTCTCTCCATACCGTGTGCCGGTAACTCCGTTTTTTACAATAGCAATTGTAACACGAAGATTATTATCATCTACGGTAAGGTTTCCGGTTATAATTGCCCACGCGTCAAGGAGATAATCAGTCTGATATGTTACTCTGTTGTTATTTACCATCCACTTTGTTGTATAAAATGAGGTATTGGTCCAATTAGCCTTATAAAATGTTCCGGCTGTTGTTACAGTTGTTGTGGACACATTATTGCTAACGTTAATTTTGCAATGCGGATTCTTATTCTCAGCTCCTGCATTGTTGTTAATAAAAGCATTCGCATCTCTTCCATCTGCGCGTGCGAAATCAAATCCGCTGAAGAAAGTTCCCTCATTATTCCAGGCATTATTTGTTATAAAAATTGAACTAAAAGATGTGAATGTCGAAGGGGTGTAAAGAACTCCAATGTCACTTCCGGATAGAGTATTATAAAAAGTGCAGTTTAAAATGGATATACTTTCAGATACGCCCGATAAAAGGGAGATGCCGTTTCTGCACTGCAAAAAATCAGATTCTGAAAGTTTAAGTGAACCACCACTCGCTGCGCCTGCTGCTACTTCTATTCCCGCACCGGTACAATCCTCAAAGTCAGTTTCAAAAATCCATAAATCATTATTTGTTGTGGTAACGATTCCTTTATTAAAGCCAGTAAAAAAAGCATCTTTTACTTCATAATAGGCGCCAGCACCTGTGAAATGTATTGCATCATTTCCGGAGGCATTTGAAGCCGATTTAAAAGTCAGCATCTTAAAATAGCATTCTGTTTTGCAATCGAACAAAGGGCTGCCTGAGACTCCTGCAGTTCCATCAATTCTTGTTTCACCGAATGAAAGACCCTGAAAAGTGACAGGGTAAGGCAGATTAATGATTTGAGTTGCATCAATCTCATGAGCTTCGCCGCTAAGACTGACTACTGATGGTCCGCTCATATGCAAATTCAGAAATTCAACTACCTCAGAAATGGTGGCAAAACTTCCATTCCGGGAAACATCAAGCAGATTGTCAGTTCGTGTCTCCCTGGTCCTTGTGATCCAGTTGCCCTCCCATGCAATATAAGTTTGTCCCCGCCATCGGGTAAGACTGGTTTCTGAAATTCCATCAATAGTAGCCCCTGAATTACCTTCAATTGTCACCAGATTAAGATGTGTACCAATATTTTTAATGGTAACGGACAAACCATTATCTGCACTCGTAACTAATGGCAGGGTAAGTTTTATATCCCCCGAAGCAAGGACAAGGGTCTCAGACTTTAATAAGGTGGCGTCGGCAGATTTGGTGGCAGGAGTTTCGGAAACATTAAAATATACCCACTTATTCCCATTCCAATAGTAAAAGCCGTCAGGCACTGATCCTCCCGAACTGTAAACAAGCATTCCCGGAGGTATGGGATCAGTTAACGGGTCAGCCTGATCCATACTGACAAGTGCAACCCGCGGGATCAATAATCCTCTGTTGAGGCTTTCAAGCTCCAGCAGTGAATTTGCATTCATTGTCATATCAACCCCGTCAGTGATCTTTACCTGACCAATGGATATGGCAGAAAATCCATATAACAAGAATGTTATAAGGAGCAGGGACAACTTATTTGAATTCATTTTTTCTAGGCAGTATTTAACATTAATTATCCTGACTTTCACTGTAGATAATTTCCATTAAAAAAAAGACCTGTCACCACTTACTGACAGTATATACTTTCAACTATTTCCCGGTTTAATAGGGTTGATATACTTTTTGTTACCTGGAAAAATTTCTTTTAGGGCGTTCATTACACTTTTTGCTTAATTTTACCATTAAACTCATTTGTAATACCTATGAAGAGAATTCCTTTATATGCGTTAATAGGGCTTTCCCTTATAGTATCATGCAGACAAAAGTCTGTGACTATTTATCCTTCATTCAGACTTGAACCTGCGGAAAAGGTCAGGTTCAATTCATTTGTCGACTGCAATATGGCAGAGGCCTGGATAGGTGACACGTTCAGGATTTTTCCGGGAAAATACGGAGAAGATCCTTTGTGGGGCGATGCCAAAGATCTGAAATTTGCAGATGGGGCAAATGCTGATGAAGCTTTCAGAAGCGGACCTGAGGATTTTACAGATCCTGTAATGCCTGAAAATGTACCCCTGGGACAAGTGGGTTTACATGGTGCGGTGTGGTTCGAGACAGTCTATCAGGATCCGTCAGATAGTACAGGTAAAACCCTTTATGCAGTGTATCATAATGAAAACTACCCTTCAACCCTGCCTTATGATTCCATTACCAGAAAAGGTTATAAAAATGAAAAATGGCCGCAGGGTCTGCGCGGACCAGAAAGTCCTGCAGCAGTTTGCAGGATAGGCATCATGAAATCAACTGATGGAGGAAGAAGCTGGGCAAATAAAGGTATCTTCATCGAGGACCTTAATGAGAGATTAATCCTGAAACCTCATAATACATCAAACACATTTGCAGGCGGAGTAGGGGATCCTTCTGCTGTAGCCAGCGGTGATTATCTTTATCTTTTTTATGGTGAATACAGCTACCCCGGGGTATATAATGAAACCACATATGACGGGATAACTGAATGGAGCGGACAATGCATCAGCATTGCACGGATTGCACTCCGGGATCTTGATGAACCGAAAGGCAAAGCTCTCCGGTGGGACGGAAGCGGTTTTACAGTTCCTTATGATGGTGCAGGAAAACCAGTAGCGTCTTTGCAGATCCCCGTTGAAGAGGGCGGCGGACCTGCTTCATCACCAACCGGAGGATTTCACTGGGGACCATCGGTAAGCTGGAACACCTACCTGAACTGCTGGGTCATGCTTATGGGGAAAGTTACCGGACCATCGTGGCTGGGAAACCAGGTTTATATTTCATTTAATAAGAATCCCAATTTTAACACTCCTGAAGCTACACAGGAGTGGTCAAAACCGGTTCTGTTATTCGAAAAGCCGGGTTATACTCTATGGTACCCATCGCTTCAGCCGATGAATACAAAAGACGATATTAAGAACAGATATACCTGCCTGAGACTTGGGAAAAGGGCAAGGTTCTTCGTGAAAAGCCTTAAGCCGGGAGGTGATGAATATAGCTCAGAATATATTATTGAGTTTAAAAAGAATTAATTATCAAATGCTTCTTTTATAAGGGCAAGACTCTTTGGAACTGCTGTCATCGGATCTTCGTTTCCTTCGAATTCTATCGAAACATATCCCTGGTAATTCGCTTTACGAAAGATCTCTGCAACACGCTTATAATCAATATCAAGAGTATACCATTTCCCGCCTCCGTAATATGTCTTGGCCTGGATCAGAAAAGTTTTTGGTGCCATTATCTCCAGCTGTTCATACTGTCTTTCCAGGAAATTCCCGGTATCGGAGGTGATCTGCAGCCATGGGGAATTAATTGCATTAACGATCCGCAATACTCCTTCAGCAGTCCTTCCAAGTCCCCAGTGGTTTTCCAGACCAAGCACAACACCGCATTTTTCGGCTGTAGGTATGCATTGTGCTATTGAATCGATAACCCATTCAAATCCCTGATCATCAGTAAATCCCGGCAGGTTTGGTTCAATTCCTTTATTTGTCATAAGATCATCAAAAGATTTTGTAGTATTCCATCTTCCGGTGTTGAGACGCATTGTCGGAATTCCAAGCTGGTAAGCCAGTTCGATCTGATGAATCGTTTTTACAACCTCGCTGTCTCTTGTTTTCTTATCCGGAAAGATAAAGCCCTGATGCGTTGAAAATCCCATTATATCAAGTCCGGCATGAAATGCCTGGCGTTTTAGTTTCTGCAGGTATCCATTTTCTTCAGATTGCATCTGCATCAGAAGGAATTCAACTCCGTCGAAACCCATTGCGGCTGCTTTATCGATGCAACCTTCTATTGATGAATTTTCTTTTGGCCCGTTGAACTGCCAGAAGGAATAAGTTGAGACTCCGATTCGATTTCTGCGGGTCTTTTTGGGTTGGGTTTCCGGTGCAACTGCTGGAGTCTGCTTCCCGTTGGAGCATGATACTCCCAGACCTGTCGCGGCTGTAACAATGGCAGCTTTCTGAATAAATGAACGGCGTGATGAATTCATAGCTATTTTATGTTTAGATTTACTTTAAATATACTTAAAAAATTACTAATTTCCGTTTAAATAGTAATAGATTCTTCGTTCACCCTGAAGGAACTCCGACATAATACCCTATCGCCATTACGCCGTTACGCCTTAAATTACAGGCTTACCCATACAACAATTCTTGAATTTCTTTCCGCTGCCGCATAGGCATGGGTCATTCCTTTGTGGAACAACAGATTTTACAACCTGGTTTTCCCTGTTCCTTATCCAATTCATAACATTGGCAGGCGGCCGTTTGTATTTTAGCTCCTCCGCCATGAATTTCATGTATGGTTCCACATATTTAAAAAACAGTTTGTACCCGGCACATAGATAATTTAATCCGGGACTGCCATCGGGAGTCTTCAGAAACCTGTGTTTTGGACATTCACCATGACAGGCATATCTGACTTCACACTGCAGGCAGTATTTAGGTAATGTATTACGCTTGTCAATTCCAAAATCGAATTGTTTCTGGGACTTGACAAGATCGATAAGAGGCGTATTGGTTATATTGCCAAGGTAATACTCCGGGTAAACAAAATGGTCGCACGAAAACAGGTCCCCATTATGTTCCATTACAAGAGCATCGCCACATGTGTCATTAAATACACAAAGTCCGGGATTTTCTCCAACGTAATTGGCGAGTGTTGCATCAAAAATCTGGACATAATATTTTGCAACATCATTTCGTACCCACTCATCAAATATTGAAACAAGGAATTTTCCAAAATCTTCAGCCCCGGTAGACCATGATGTAACTATCGGATTATCACTATGGACAGGAGCTATCAACCTAAGTTCTTCTTCAGTTCTTTCCGGAGCAATATGTTCGACCACCGGAAGAAACTGCATAAACCCGCTGCCTATCCTTTTAAGGAACCTGTAGGTTTCTGTGGCGTAATGGACATTATAATCATTTACCACACTGAGTGTGTTGAATTCGACTTTATGCCTGTGCAGAAGATCTATTCCTTTCATCACTCTTTTAAAGGTTGCACCTCCCGAAGGTGTTCGTCTGTAATGGTCATGATTATGTTCTGCACCATCAATTGAGATACCAACAAGTATATTATTGTCAACGAAAAACTTACACCAGTCATCATTCAGCCTGGTTCCATTGGTTTGAAAAGCATTTTCAATCTTTTTATCACCAGAATATTTCTTTTGCAGTTCAATTGCTTTCATGTAAAAATCGAGCCCCATCAGTGTCGGCTCTCCACCCTGCCACGTAAAAGTAACGACGGGTATCTGATGAGCTTCGATAAATTGTTTTGTGAAATTCTCCAGAAGTTCATCCGGCATTCTTGGAATTCCCGTGCCGGAATAAAGCTTTTTCTTTTCAAGATAATAACAATAAGTACAATTAAGGTTACACGATGACCCTGCCGGTTTCAGCATAACCTGAAAGGCATCTGGCCTTTTCAGTTTAAGGGCGTCGGTAAAAAGAAGATTCGGTTTCATAAATACTGATAATCGGTAAAAGTACAAAAAAAGGTTTAATGGCAAATCTGCAAAAAAGGCATCAACTAATTAACTCAGGTTAAATAGATAAACCAACCCGTCATGATCCATCGGACATAATGCCATAAGTAAGTATTTCACGTTTAAAAAGTTGGGGTTATTTCGGATTTATTTCTAATTTTAAGGATTCAAAGCCTTTTTAAATGAAAAGAAGAAAATTCATTGAAATGACATCCCTCGGCTCTGCAGCCGTTGCGACCTCATTGTACTTCCCGCAGACTACCCGGTACCCTAAGATAAAAATCGGGCTTATTGGCTCAGGATGGTACGGAATGGTTGATGTTCAAGCCGCCCTAAAGATCGGTGGAGTGGAGGTGATAGGGATCTGTGATGTTGACTCGGAGCACCTTGACAATAGTGCTAATGATATTGATAAGTTACAGGGTTCAAGACCAAAGACCTTCAAATTCTATCAGGATCTGCTCGAAATGAAAGGTCTTGAAGCTGTCTTCATCGGAACCATTCCTCACTGGCATGCACTACAGTTTATCGCAGCATGCAATAAAGGTTTAGATATTTATTGCGAAAAGCCTTTGGCATATGATGTTATGGAAGGACTGGCAATGGTAAAAGCCTCCGGAAAAGCAGGGAATATTGTCCAGGTCGGATTCCAGCGACGCCAGGCAGAATCCTTTAAAAAAGCTAAGGAGCTTATTGAGGGAGGGAAAATAGGAGAGGTGCACCAGGTAGTTGCCCAGATACATTATAATCCGGGACCGCAGGATACAAAAATTCAGCCTCCTCCTGCCGCTCTCGACTGGGAAGAATGGTGCGGTCCTGCTCCAAAGCTGGATTACAGGCCAAGCATTGGACACAAATCATGGAGACTCGAAAAAGAATACGGAAACGGACATCTTGTTGACTGGGGGATCCATCATATTGATATAATCCGGAAAATAATGGGTGAAGAAATGCCTGAGAACATCTATGCCTCAGGCGGGATTTCAGCTTTAAAGGAACAGATAACAACTCCTGACACCCTGAATGTTAAGTTTGGATTCAAAAAGGTACCTGTGATCTGGCAACACCGTCTGTGGGGCAACGGTGACGTTACAAGGGAATTTAATAATGGAATCTTCTTCCACGGTGATAAAGGGACATTGTTTGCCGAGGATTCGAAGGTTGTAATATTCCCTTCCGGCAGGGATGCAAAAAGAGAGGATATCCCGGTTCAGACTCCCCTTATGCAGGAGAACCATGTGGAGAACTTCCTGAAAGCAGTCAGAAACAAAGACATAACACTTATAAGCTGTACACCCGAAGATGCATTTCATTCGACAGCTGCTGTTCAGCTGGCAATGATATCATACAACACCGGGTCAATTGTAAAATGGGATCAGGAGAAGAACGGGATCATTGGAAATCCGGAAGCATCTGCACTCCTTAAAAGAGAGTACAGAGGAAAATATGTGCACCCTTAAGGAAAAGAAGATCAGGCTTTTATTGGTGCTGCCCTACGCGAAAAATAACGGGCTCTTGCCTCATCAGGATCAGCGCCAAGAGCGATGTAGATCTTGGTCCTGTGATCAATCACTACCGCCTGCAGCTTGTTAAGATCAGGAGATTTAAATACAGTTTGTTTCTTTTCGAACACATTATTATTCATTGGATCAATTTTTACATGTACTAAATTTCTTATTCTTCAAAAAAAAGTCCCGCCTTTGGCGGGACCAAAAATTTTAAATGATTACTATAGGTAAACTATGCAAGTTTAACATTTACTGCATTTAATCCTTTTTTGCCCTGTTCCAGATCAAAGGTCACTTCATCATTCTCCGTGATAACATCCTTCAAACCTGAAGAATGCACGAAATACTCTTTTGGTGAATTCTCTTCTTTGATAAATCCAAAACCTTTTGATTCATTAAAAAACTTAACTGTTCCTTTACTCATGATGTGATTTTATTAATTTGGCGCAAAGATAAGCTTAATTATCGGGATATTTTATTTATTTTCAATAAATTAATTTATTTCTTCACAAATTAGCAAAACAGGCTGGAAAAAGGGATATTTTAACTGAAGATTTTTGAATATCTGTTAAATTTGTTCATTATGAAAGGTACAGAACCCACTGTTTCGCTTTATTGGGCATTCAGATCTTTTATTAAAGATAAATTTCAGCCGATTCGTGAAAACAGCAAGCTCATTGCCAGATTTTTATTTGCAGTCCTTCTTATCGCGGTGGGTGCATGGTTTTATAAACATGAACAACCGGAAATAGGTGAAATAAAGAAAGTGCTGGCAACCTCCAGGTTGCTTGTTATAATTCTGGGTATAATAGTGACAATACTATATATTATCCTTCAGGGATTCATGTATAAAATGGCTTTTGCCTCGGTAAAAAAGAGAGTTCATCTTACCGCATCCGTTATGCTGTTTCTGAAACGTAATTTCATCAGTATTTTCATGCCGGCAGGTGGTGTTGCTTCACTTGCTTTCTTTACTGACACTATTGAAAAGGAAGGGACATCAAATACACAAATTCATTTTGCTTCATCGATTTATGCTTTCATAGGCATACTGAGTATTGTTATTGTTGCTATTCCTGTCTTCATTTTTTCAATTGCCAAAGGGTTTGCTGGGTCAACCGGTTTTTTGGCGCTGGTAGCCATGATCCTTCTGATTCTGGCTTTAGTTATTATGTATCGCTCTGTAGTCAAAAAGAAATTCCTGTACAGGATAGTAGTGAAGTTCTTTCCATCTTCAGAGGTTCTCCTTGAGGAGCTTATCAGTCATTCCATTGATAGCAAATATCTTATATTCACTATTTTAGTATCTATTTTGATTGATATAACCGGTATTTGTCATCTTTATATTGCAATGGTCGCTTTAGGATTTAAAGCGTCATTGTTTTTTGCTGCGCTTGGTTATCTTACGGGCGTATTATCTATGTTTATATCCCCGTTCATGAGGGGTCTTGGAGCTGTCGAAATTTCAATGTCATTCATTCTGACGCGTTTCGGCTATACAAGTGTTGAGGCCATATCTTTAACTTTTCTGTACCGGTTTTTTGAATTCTGGCTGCCATTGTTTTCAGGAGCAGCAAGTTTCCTTCTGAAGATAAATAAATTACTCATAAGAGTCATCCCGGCCTTTCTGATATTCATGCTGGGAATTGTAAATATAATTTCTTCAATAACACCTTCAATTTCTGAAAGGGTGCAAAGGCTTGAGGATTTTTTACCGGTTGATGCGATAGCAGCATCTAATTATTTTGTTTTCATCGCGGGAGCCTTTATGTTGCTGACCGCCGTGTTCATGCTCAAAGGATTGCGCAATGCCTGGTGGATTGCCCTTATCCTGAGCGCAGTCTCATGTATCGGACATTTTACAAAGGCAATTGACTACGAAGAAGCGACTGTTGCTCTGATTGTTTTTGCCATACTTATTTTTTCAAGAAAAGAATATATCATAAAGGGAAATCCAAAATTGCATTCCATAGGGATATGGTCAGCATTACTGAGTATGATCGCAGTATTGATCTACGGGACAATCGGCTTTTATTTCCTTGACAAAAAGCAGTTTGGAATCGAATTTAATCTCGGGCAAAGTATTGTTAATACCTTAAAGAATTTCGTGTTAATGGGGAACACTGGTTTAATACCAGCAAGCCATTTTGCAAAGTATTTCATTATTTCGATAAATATCAGCGGTTTAGCATCCATTTCTTTTTTGTTTTACACAATCATAAGGCCTTACTTTTACAAAGAATTTACGACCCCTGAGGAATTTGAAAAAGCTAAAATCCTGGTTAAAAATTATGGTAAATCAGGCCTGGATTACTTTAAAACCTATTTTGATAAGCTTGTCTTTGCTCCCGACGGTATTGATGCCTTTATTGCTTACAGAACTGCAGGTAATTTTGCAGTTGCCCTTGAGGATCCGGTTGCTGATAATCCGATCAATATGAAGCAGATCATCACCAGCTTCGACAAATTCTGTTACGAAAACGGCCTGGAAAGTGTTTTCTACAGGGTGCCCGAAGAGAGTCTCCCGGTCTATAAAGAACTTTCTAAAAAGAGCATGTTTCTGGGGCAGGAAGGAGTTGTGAACCTTAGCACATTTACTCTGGAAGGAGGTAAGAACAAGGCGCTGAGGAATGCAATAAATAAAGTTATTGACGAAGGATTCAAATCATCAGTACATACTCCTCCGGTAAAGGACGGAGTGATGCAGAAACTTAAAGCTGTCTCAGATGAATGGCTGAATTCAACACAAAGGAATGAAATTATCTTCTCTCAGGGCATGTTTATATGGGATGAATTGAAAAAACAGACAATTATTACAGTAGAAAATGCTGAAGAAAAGGTAATCGCCTTTGTTAACATAATTCCTGATTATTGTCCCGGGGAAGGGACATATGATCTCATCCGCAAAACAGATGACTCGCCGCATGGAGTTCTGGATTTTATCCTTGTTGAGCTTTTCAAATACCTTAAATCAAAGAATTATTCAACAGTAAATCTGGGATTTGCTCCCATGAGCGGGATAAACGATCCTCATACATTCCAGGAAAGGACCATGAGGTTTGCCTATGAAAAAATAAGATCCTTCTCTCATTTTAAAGGCTTGCGCAATTTCAAGGAGAAATTCAATCCGGAATGGCATAAGAAGTTTTTAATATATTCTGAAGACTATGATCTGCTGCAGATTCCAGCGGTACTTGCAAGAGTTATAAAACCGCGCCATGATTAACCCGAAAACACTTGTTTTAATTGGAGCAGCAGCTTGTTTCGCCGGATGTACCGGCGATTTTCTAATTCTTTTTATTCTGGGGCCTCTTTATCCGGGCTATAGTCAGCTGGCTGATACCATGAGTTTGCTTGGCGCTACTGCTAGTCCGGTTTCAGATATCATTTCTTTCTGGTGGATCATACTGGGTGTTTTAATGGTACTGTTTGCAGTTGGATTCAGGGCGGCATTCTTACCAGGAAACAAATATCTCACGATTGCTTTCTGGCTTTTAATACTTTATGGTGCGGGGGAGGGGATAAGTTCGGGATTATTCAAAGCCGACCGTGTAAATGGTTCATACACAGTTTCTTTCATAGTTCATGATATACTGGGAGGGGCTGGAGTCTTTGCAATCCTTATACTGCCGCTGATTGTGCAGAAGATGAATCAATTTTCGGCCAGCAGAAGTTTTAAAAAGTTTTCGCAAATTGTTGTGATTCTTGGGATTCTGTTTCTCCTATTGTTCTCATTCCGTTTTTTTGGAAGCAGCAACGACATAGTAAATGAACTGACAAAATACAAAGGATTATGGCAGCGATTGCTCATCCTCGATTTTTACATATATTTTGTAGTGATTGCTGTCAGAATGGTTAAGGAAACCGTTTATCCAAAGAATAGTATTTGATAAGCTTAATCAATTTAGAATCCATAAAGCAATGATCCTGATATTGCAGGTACTCTGAAAATACTAATCATCATTCAGACCTCAAAATATGGCAGGAATGCCTTCAAATCATAATTTATGCAAAGTCCTCTGAACTCTTCAATGAGTTCTTTTGTGAAAGGGACTCCTTTGTCCTTACGTTCAACTGAAGTGTAATACTCCTTTTCTCCTGCAGTATAGATCCTGGACTGCCCGGGCGTTTTCCTTGAAGCTCTCAATTCACGAAGAATATTGCCTGTTGTTTTCTTAAAATCCTCCGGATCAGTAAAGGCACTTATATCCATGGCAATAAAAAAGTGTCCGAGTGAATAGGGAGCTTTCTTCCCATCCCTGAAACCCATAAGCATTTTTAAATAAGCGCCTTGCTGGAGAGCAGAGGAGAGAATCTCAACGACGGTGGCATAACCATAACCCTTGTATCCACCTGTTTCTTCTCCTGCACCTCCCAGTGGAGTCAGTGCAGCATTGCCCGAAATAAGATCTTTAAGCACTTCCTGAGAATCGGTCTTGCTTTCGCCATTACCATCAATTACCCATCCTTTGGGTAAATCCTTTCCAATCCGGGCATATAGTTCAATTTTTCCTCTCTGAGTAATTGAAGTGGCACAATCAAGCAAAAACGGGAAGGGCTCATCGCTTGGCATCCCGAAAGTCAGAGGATTGGTCCCCAGCATGTTTTCCACACCAAAAGTCGGAGCAATGGAAGGACGTGCATTTGTACCTGTAATTCCGATCATATTCTCCCGTACAGCCATCAGGGAGTAGTATCCTGCAATACCATAATGGGTTGAGTTTCGAACGACTACCATTCCCATGCCAAACTTTCCTGCTTTCTCAATAGCCAGCTTCATTGATTTATAAGCAATGACATGGCCCATTCCGTTATGACCGTCAATCACAGCTGTTGTCGGGCTCTCTCTTATGATTTCAGTATTTGTGACAGGATTCAGAATTCCGTCCCTGATCCGATCCAGATAGATACTTTTCAGACGGTTAACACCATGGGAGTCAATTCCGAATTTGTCAGCCTGAAGCAAGACATCGCCGATAATTTTTGCATCTTCCTCAGGAATACCTGCTTTTACCATCACTTTAACCAGGAATTCCCTCAGAACTTCAAATTTTATATATTTTAAATCCATATCTTATTGGTTTTTAGGTGTGTGAAGAGAGCTCGACTTTAATCTGAATTTAAATTATTTTCCGATACAAAAGTTTTTAAAGATATTACCCAGTATCTCATCACTGGTTATCTCTCCGGTGATTTCACCAAGATAATGTATGGCATGGCGGATATCGATTGCTATAAGGTCTTCAGGGAGCTCTTCTGCAAGTCCTGAGATAACCCTTCCCAGACTCCCCGAAACGCTCCTGAGGGCTTCAAAATGCCTTATACTGGTAATTATTACGTCTTCCTGATCAAAATGCTCCGTTTCAAGGATCTTCCCCAGCTTATTTCTCAATTTATCCAGACCGGTGAGGTTTTTTGCCGAGATAAAAAGAAGTGATTCATTTATATCAAGATGAATTTTCTGCTTTAAAACATCAATCGTATTTTGATCAGCCTCGTCAATTTTATTGACTAGAACAATTAACCTCTTGTCAAAACCTGAAATCATTTTTCTGATACTGTCAGTCCTCATGTTGATCGTCTCCGGTTGCTCTGAAATTTCGTCCACAAGAAGAATCACTGACGCCTGCAATATTTTCTCATTTGTTTTCCTGATTCCCAGACTCTCTATAAGATCTGAAGTATCACGTAAGCCTGCAGTATCTATAAATCTGTATTCCAATCCATTAATTACTAAAGAATCCTCGATTGCATCCCTTGTTGTTCCGGGTATTTCTGAAACGATCGCCTTCTCTTCATTAAGAAGAGCATTTAGCAGAGTTGACTTCCCTGAATTGGGCTTTCCTATAATTGCAACCGGGATACCATTCCTGATAACGTTACCAATCCTGAATGAGTTTGCCAGCTTGTCAGAGAGTTCTTTTACCTTCAGAATTATTGCCCTAAGCTCTTTTCTGTCTGCAAACTCGACATCTTCTTCGCCAAAATCAAGCTCAAGCTCAATTAGCGAAGCAAAATTCAGGAGTTCCGACCTTAGTTTGCCAATCTCTTTTGAGAAGCCACCCCGCATCTGATTTACTGCAATCCTGTGTGAGGCTTTTGTTTCTGAAGCAACAAGATCGGCAACAGCTTCAGCCTGCGAGAGATCCATTTTCCCGTTAAGGAAAGCCCTCCGGGTGAATTCACCGGGAGATGCAGATACTGCTCCGTTAATGATCAGCAGTTCCAGAATTTTTGTTATGATGTACGATGATCCATGACATGATATTTCAACTGAATTTTCACCGGTATAAGAGTGAGGCTCTTTGTAAACACTTATCAGAACATCATCAATGACATCCTTTCCGTCGCGGATCTCTCCGTGAATAATATTGAATCCGTTTTGGTCTTTAAGGATCAGGTTCCTGTCAAAGGGAAAAAACATCTTTGAGCAAATATCTATACTTTGAGGACCACTCATTCTTAGGACCGAGATAGCACCTCCCGAGGAGGTAGCCGGGGCACATATGGTTTCTTCTTTCCTGTTCATTAGCTTGCTTCTGATAATAGCAAAGATAATTAGTTATGGAATTATATCCATTATTTTAACCCTCCTCCTCCCTCTGTTTATCAGGATCCTTAGCTTTAATTGGAAGGGCTGGGATTAGGATCTAAAAACCAGAAGAAAGAATATGTTCTTTTAAGTTATCCTCAAAGAAATGTTATTCAGAAATTTGCGTAAATTTAAAATGACAATTTATAAGGCAATTAATATGGGTATTTACACTCGACGTAATTTCGTAAAAACCTCGGTTTTAGGCGGAGCGGCAATCACTTTGGTTAATCCTTCAAATATTCTGTTCTCCGCAAAAGAGAAAGTGAACGAGTTGACTTTTGTTGGGGTTTCGAGCGGGGATGACAGGGCAGATATGGTTTTCCGGGCCCTGAAACCGTTTTCCGGACAGATCAGAAAAGCTATCGGAAACCGGCGCGTGGTTATTAAACCAAATAATGTCCTTATCTATGTTCCACTGGCATGCACCCATGTTGAAACCCTCGAAGGCATATCATGGATGAATCCAAGATCAGTGTGATCTGTTTGAATAAGAAGGATTCTTTGCTGCGCTCTGAATGACCGTTAAAAATGATGTTACACTATCTAAATCCTATGAAGATGAAAGAAATTCAAACTGAAATCAGCCGCCGGGATGTTGTGAAATTATTAACAGCGGGTTCTGCAGCCAGTATGATGGGGCTGCTTGCCAGTCCATCCGCAAGGGCTGAAACCCATGTGACGCCATCCTGGGCAACCGGTGTTCCTCCTCTGAAAATCAAAAGCGTGAAAGCAATTACAACAGCTCCTGAAGGATCAAACCTGATTGTGGTTAAGGTTGAAACAACAGAACCCGGCCTTTACGGGCTTGGCTGTGCTACTTTTACCCAGCGGGCAATGGCTGTTATTCCTGCTATCAACAGCTATCTTAACGACTTTTGTGCCGGGAAGGATGCTGACAATATAGAAGATATGTGGCAATCGGCATATGTAAGTTCATACTGGCGTAACGGGCCTGTACTCAACAATGCTTTAAGCGGACTGGATGAAGCACTTTGGGATATAAAGGGGAAAAGGGCAAATATGCCTGTATACCAGCTTCTTGGAGGTAAATCCAGGATAGCTGTCGATTGCTATGCCCATGCCAGCGGCCCGACTCCTGAGGCACTTGCAGAGCGGGTACAGCAATTCATGGAGCAGGGGTTCCGCCATGTCCGTATTCAGCAGGGTGGTTACGGAGGCGTCGGGACCATGGAAAAAAAGCCTGATTTCAAAGAGGCTGGTTTTGGGAGGGAGGAGGATATGTATATGGATCAGCACACATATCTTAAGAGAGTACCCGAAATGTTCGATTATATCAGGAAAAAGTGCGGCGAGGATATTGAGCTTTTACATGACATCCATGAACGGGTGGAGCCGCTGGATGCTATTAATCTGATTAAGCAGCTTGAACAGTATCGTCCTTACTTCATTGAGGATCCTTTTTCTCCGGAAAACATGAAATGGTTCAGGCAGTTGAGAACCAGTACAACGGTTCCCATTGCAATTGGCGAATTATTCAACAATATAAATGAATTCAGGGATTATATGGTGGATCAGTTATTTGATTATATACGGGTTCACCTTTCCCAGATCGGGGGAATAACTCCTGCAATGAAAATTGCAAGGCTCGGGGAGTGGTTCAATGTAAAAACAGCATGGCACGGGCCGGGTGACGTTTCTCCTGTCGGACACGCAGCTAATGCACATATCGACCTTGCAGTGTGGAATTTCGGAATACAGGAATCACATTTCTGGAGTGAAAAGGCTCAGGCTGTTTTTCCCGGCTGCCAGACCTATAGGAACGGGTATATGTATATTAATGAAGCTCCGGGTCTTGGGGTGGATATCAATGAAAAAGAAGCTGCAAAATATCCGATAGGCACAAAATCGAACTGGACCTTGCGTAAGAGTGACGGGACCATAATCAAACCATAAATAAGCTAAAAGCAAGTGGTATGAGTCATGGAACCAATAAATAAGAACAACTAACCAATAACAAATAACCAATAACTAATAACGTCTGAATTGTCACCTTTCCAGGTTCTGAATTGTGAAAACAGAGTCTTCAATTTTCACCCCTTCATTAATTTTGCTGAATAGGATTTCCGATTTACGGTTTGTATTCAGGTTGGTTGCAACCATATTCTTTACAATAAATTTATCATCTCCCAGAGGAAAAATACTTTTTATTTCAATTACCTTATAAAGCTCCCTGTCAAAATTGTAGAACTCCATTCTCAGCACCTGATTTTTATCAATGCTGATGTAGCTTATTTTCTTTGAGAAACCGTATTCATCAGCCTTATCTTCATTTATCGGTATGCTTTCAATTATCCACTGGTTATTAGTACCAGACTTTTCGAGATGTTTGTGTGTAAAGTCAGCAATAGCGGGTGAGCTCATATCCGCATTTGAAAACTCGGAGCTCATAAAGCTTTTACCCTTTTCTGAAGTAACAATCCGTCGGGTTTTCTTCAAAGCAGGAAGGTATATCCACATCTCATCCGCTGAGTTTTTATTGTCAACCACCAGCATTGAGGTACCTCTCACATCGGCTGGTTCGATAAACCTGATGATTCTTTTTTCAAGCCCGTCAGCATAGCTTTTGGTCATCATCGAAATTGTCCTGTTGCGGATTGATCCTCCCTTTTCTGTTATTGTAAGGACGACAGTTGCACTCAACGAGCCAGCAATGCTCTGATCGCGGCTGTTGGTCATTATCTGCGATGCATCAGGCTGTTGCGCTGCTGCTTGCAAAAGCGGCAGTATTAACCCCAATAATATTACTCTCTTTTTCATTTTTTACTTTTTTCTTATTATGTGTTTCAAATCCCAGAAACCCTGGTTTGTATTTCATCAGAAAAGCCGGAATAATCACAATGGCACCAATCAGGCACGATCCTATGGAGATCAATACCAGGTACCCAAAAAATCGGATCGAAGTGAATCCTGAAAACATCAGTGCACTGAATCCGGCCATAACACTAAAGGAGTTGATTATTATACTTCGTCCGATAGTTCCAATTGCAGAAGAAGTTGCTTCAGGATAAGACAATCCGGACCTTATATTAAGATTAAAGCACCAGATATATTGAATGGTGAAATCCACACCGACGCCGATCATAATAGACGAAAGGAGGGCTGTAGCTGCATCAAGGGCAATACCGGTATAGCCCATAAAACCAAAAACTATTAGAATCGATGCAACAAGCGGAATAGAACCAACAAGCCCTCCCTTAAATGATCTGAATATTATTGACAAGAGTAAAAGCACGGTAATGACTGCAAAAAGAAGCGAGGATATCTGTCCTTTAATTATGGATACGGCAAAATCTGACATTATAATTGCGTATCCGCCAACGCTTACTTCGGCCGGAAAATTCGCCGTCAGTTCTGATATCCTTGCCTTTACTGATTTAATAATATTGTTCTCCGGTTCCGAAATCCGTATCAGAATATGGGCTTTTGTATTATCAAGGTCAGTCAGTTGCTTAAAGTCATCCGGATTACCGCTCATGTTATAAAGTTCAAACATCTGGGCAATGGCTTCACGCGTATCGGGAATACGATTATAACCATCTTCAGTATCAGTGTAGATTGATTTGCTCATTTCTCTGATAACCTGCGATATGGAAAAAACTCCTCCGACACCTTTTTGATGCTCAATCTCTGTTGTAACCCTGTCAATCCCTTTCATTATTTCAGGATCTTTTATATCTCCCTTTATCATTACAGAGATAGTCTGGGATCCTCCGAACTTTGAATTGATAATTGCTGAAGCCTGCCTGATAGGGTGTTTCGGGGCAAAGTAGTTTTCCTGGTTTGTATTGATCTTCAGAAATGCGATGCCTGAAGCAAGTAATATGATAACAACTGCCGAGACAAGGAGTATCTTTCCAGGGTAATTGATTATAAGCTTCGAGAGCTTGTTAAGAACGTTCTCAAATACCTTGGTTTTGTCTCTTTTCATGTTCTTTGAGATCAGACCTGATCCGCTCACAAATATCAGGGAAGGAATGAGCAGAAGACTCATAAGAAGAGCCAGAGATACACCTGCTGCCGCCAGGACTCCGACCTGTTTTGCCGGAATAATTGAGTGGGTGAGTAATCCGAGAATACCCGCAACAGTTGTCAGTCCGCTGAAAAGAATCGGCATGTTAAGCGACTTGATCAGTATCTTAATCAGCTCTTTTCTTGAAGCATCCGGATTCTTGTAACTTAACTCCTGAAATCTTGCAACAAGGTATATTCCGTAATTATTGGCTACTGCTATCAGAATAACAGGAACCAGCAGGGTAATAATTGATAATTTCCACCCAATAAGCGGGATCAGTGCCAGACTGAATGCAGTTGTAAGAACCACTACACTAAAAGGCAATACTACAGCCTGCCATGATCCCAGGTTTAACTTAAGCACTAAAAGCATAATTATAAGAGCGGCGGGTATAAGAATGATGGCGTCCCTGCCGACATCTCTGACCAGACTCTGTCTTATATAGGGTAATCCGCCCTTGATTATTTTAGTGCTTCCGGGATTAGAACTGATAACCGAGTCAATTTTCTGAAGAGTCTCTTTTTCAGTTTCTGAATTATTTATCGTTGCTGTGATCGATGCTGTTGTCAGGTCTGAAGAGACAACAATGTTACGGGCAAAATCGTTTTCAAGAATATCTTTCCCAAGTTGTTTCAATTCCGACTTATCTAAAGGAATTTTTTTAATAAGAGGATCTACTGTCATCATTCCTTCTTCACTTGTTATTCTTTTAACAGTAAATGGAGATATCCTGGTACTTATTCCATTGATTCTTGAGATAGCGCGGTCTATGTCCTTTATTTGATTCAGGTTATCATAGGTGATTATACAGCTGTCTGAGAAAAGGATAAGGACCATATCCTGAACTCCGAATTCACTTTCGATCTTGTCCGTCGCCACTCTCGATTTAATTGACTTTGGTACATAATTCCGCATCTCAGGGTCAATTTTCGTTTGGGGAATCAACAGTAAAGATCCGACTCCAATCGATATGCACAACAGGATAATTATCCATTTGTACCGGTAAATAAATTCTGCCATATTATTAAAAATCAACTCTCAGTGAAACATAAACTCCATTCATGAAATCATCAATAAGATCATACAATGAACCTTTTCGTCCCGAATATATCTCTGCCCCGATAGTTATTGCCAGTCCGTCAGCGGGCTTTATTTTTACTTCAGGAATCAAAAGCATATCATGCGATGTAAAGTTGTTCAGGGTAGTCAGAGAAGGTAAAAGCTTTCCATATAGCAGGTCAGCCTCCAGCCTCAGACCAATCATATGATAATACTTATTTAACTGATTATTATATAGCCTGTTGAATGCTCCTACCTGTAGTTTTACGTAATCTTCAATATTAAACCCGGGGATAGCAAGGAGTGGTGCAATCTGTGAAAAATCAGTATTCGTCCCGATCACGGGTTCGACAGAGGAAGGGGTGTATTCCGCTATAAATTTCCCGTTGTATTCTCCGGTAAACCGCCAGTTCCCTTTCGACAAGTCAGCTCCTATAGCCCATTTCAATTCCGGATAAGGAACGTACTCATTTTTTTTATGCGAAAGTTCCGGTTGAGACCATGCAGCTTCGCCCCGGATGCCAAGAGCACCAACAGCTGTTTCAAAATCAATTCCCAGGACTCTGGTCTTATAAGGCTTAACCGATAATTCAATATATGGAACCGGGACAGGCTGGGTCAGATCGAGGTTAAATTCAGTGAGTGCGATGCCCGGCAAAGGATCATAGCCATCGAACCACGAAAGACTCCAGTCAAACATTTTAAGATGAAAATCTGCCTTAAGTCCGTAGCTGAACATTTCCTTTTCAGTCACCAGTGAAGGCAATTGGTTTAT
>JBBSAP010000048.1:0-23913 GCA_038252165.1 Bacteroidales bacterium
GATTGTTGGTTTCGCGCTTTTTACCTTCCAGTCGATTTTCAATTCAGGATCATTTAAT
The DNA here is from genome assembly GCA_038252165.1 of Bacteroidales bacterium. Taxonomy (GTDB): domain Bacteria; phylum Bacteroidota; class Bacteroidia; order Bacteroidales; family VadinHA17; genus LD21. The sequence goes on from JBBSAP010000048.1 coordinate 59, forward strand.
GATATCCCTCTTTCAAACTCAGGGTTATATATATTGTCGCATTTATATTGTATAACTGCCATCTCACTCAAAACAGAAAATCCATGTGCAAATCCCCCGGGAATAAAAAACTGTGTCTTGTTTTCTGCGTCAAGGTCAATACCGTACCATTTTCCATAGGTTTCTGAGCTCTTACGAAGGTCAACCGCCACGTCATATATTTTCCCAACCACTACCCTGATTAGTTTTGCCTGGGCAAAAGGATTTAACTGATAATGAAGTCCTCTTATGACACCTTTAACGGATTTTGACTCATTATCCTGAACAGGATTAAAAGGTATGCCGTTCATAAGAAAAGTTTCCAGCTTGAAGCTCTCAAAAAAATAACCACGGCTGTCGGAGTACACTTTGGGTTGAATTATGTATAATCCTTCGAATCCTGTCTCAACTATTTCCATATGTCAGGTTTAAATATTATATGTTGCTGGTTCCTGGTTCCTGGTTGCTCGTTTCCTTATTTCAATATTTTACTATTTCCCTATTTCTTAGTTTCTAGTAACCAATCACCAATCACCAATCACATCTTCCTAGCCCTCAAATCCTCTCCCTTCTTCCGATGCTATTTTGAGAAGATACTTACCATACTGGCTTTTCTTAACAGGTTCAGCAAGTGCAATAAGCTCTTCCTTGTTAATAAATCCTCTCTTATACGCAATCTCTTCCAGGCATGATGCCTTTAGTCCCTGTCTTTGTTCCAGAGTAGCTATAAAATTAGCTGCCTGCAAAAGACTTTCATAAGTTCCTGTGTCAAGCCATGCCATTCCCCTCCCCATTACCCGTACTTCAAGCTTGTTTTCCTCAAGGTAAAGACGGTTTAAATCAGTGATCTCAAGTTCACCTCTGGGAGAAGGGTTTAAAGATTTAGCTTTACTAACCACTGAGTTGTCATAAAAATAGAGCCCGGTAACAGCATAATTTGATCTTGGTTTTAAAGGTTTTTCCTCGATACTTAAAGCTTTGAGGCTTTTATCGAATTCCACAACACCATACCGTTCAGGATCATTTACGTAATATCCAAAAATACATGCTCCCTTTTTCAGGTCGGCTGCATTCAGAAGTACATCACCAAATCCGTGACCGTAAAAGATGTTATCTCCAAGGATCAAACAGACAGTATTAGCCCCGATAAATTCTTCGCCAAGAATAAATGCCTGTGCAAGGCCGTCAGGTGACGGTTGTTCGATATAACTGAACCTGATCCCAAGCGACGAACCGTCTCCAAGCAGGTTTCTGAATCCGGGAAGATCCCTTGGAGTTGAAATAATAAGGATATCCCTGATCCCGGCCAGCATTAAAACCGACAAAGGGTAATAGATCATAGGCTTATCGTAAACAGGAAGCATCTGCTTCGAAATTGCATGGGTTATTGGGTAAAGCCTTGTCCCTGATCCTCCAGCCAGTATTATTCCTTTCATAACCACAAATTTAACTAAATAATTCCGGTCATTGCGAGTCCCGCCTAAGCGGGAAGAAGCAATCTGTATCAATTAAACTAGATTCACAATTCATTCCGGTCATTGCGAGTCCCGCCTCAGCGGGAAGAAGCAATCTTTTTATTTTAATAGTTTGTTTCTTAACCACGGAGTTACACTGAGTTTTCACAGAGTCTCACGGTTTTGTTTCCCGCAAACCGCATGCCGCCTTTTATTTCCTTCCTATCCCAAAATACACGAATCCCTTTGCCCTAAGTTCCTCCGGATTATAAATATTTCTTCCATCAAAAATTACCTTGCCCTTCATGAGCTCTGACATCTTTCCAAAATCAGGTAAATGAAACTCCGGCCATTCAGTCATAAGCGCCAAAGCATCAGCACCTTTAAGAGCATCATATGGATCTTCAGCGTAGAAAATAGAATTGTGTATATGTAATTTAGTCTCATCCATTGCAGCCGGATCATAAGCACGGACTTTCACTCCGGTTTCCAGGAGCTTTTTTACCAGGAAGATGGCGGACGACTCCCTAATGTCATCAGTTTTGGGTTTGAATGATAACCCCCATACCGCAACCACTTTCCCTTTAAGATCATGTTCAAAATAGCTGTCAATCTTGTTAAATATTATAGTCTTCTGGAATTCATTGGCCTTATCAACTGCAGAAATAACTTTCAGATCGTAACCCAGGTCCGACGATGTTTTCAGAATGGCTTTCACATCCTTTGGAAAACAGGAACCCCCGTAACCAGCACCAGGGTAAATAAACCTGTTGCCAATGCGCGAATCACTACCGATGCCTTTCCTTACACTATTGATATCTGCCCCAAGAAGTTCACAGAGGTTGGCTATTTCATTAATGAAACTGATCCTGGTTGCCAGCATGGCATTTGCAGCATATTTCGTAAGCTCTGCCGAAGGAATATCCATAAAGATTACCGGACGGTTATTCAGGAGAAATGGCATAAAAAGACGTTTCATTATATCACCTGCATTTTCATTATCAACTCCTACAATTATCCGCTGAGGTTTTAGGAAATCTTCAACAGCCGAACCTTCTTTGAGGAATTCAGGATTGGAAGCTACATCGAATTGAATATCTGATTTGCGGATTTTTAATTCACCGGATATCATGCCGCGTACTTTTTCAGCAGTACCTACAGGTACAGTACTTTTTGTGGCAACCACAACATAATGATCAATGTATTTGCCAATATCTGCGGCTACGGCTAATACATGCTTTAAATCCGCACTTCCATCTTCCCCGGGAGGAGTGCCAACAGCAATAAAGATCACTTCAGCTCCCTTAATTGCTTCCTTAATATCAACCGTGAACAGAAGCCGTCCTTTGGCAATATTATTTACCATCATCGGCTCCAGTCCCGGCTCAAAAATCGGTACTTTCCCGTTCTTTAATAACTGTATCTTCTTCAGGTCACTATCGACGCAAACAACATTTACACCTGTTTCAGCAAAACAGGTTCCTGTAACCAGCCCCACATAACCAGTTCCGATAACTGCAATCTTCATATACTTAATACAATTAGATACTAAATTTCATTGAATCACAAAGATAATATAACATCTGAAATATAAAAGCTGCCAGTAACTATCAATTAAATGCCGTCATTGCGAGGACCCGCCAGCCGGCGGGGACGAAGCAATCTTATTCAACCCACCCCCCGCCCCTCCCAGGAGGGGATCCGCCTGGTGTAAACCGTCATTGCGATCGAGCAAAGCGAGAGAAGCAATCTTATTCAACCCACCCCAACCCCTCCCAGGGAGGGGATCCGCATGGTGTGACTTCTGACTTCTGATCCCGCTTTCGCGGGATTTCGTCCCTTCGGTCCTCAACTTCTGACTTCTGTCATCGGTCATCCGTCTCTTTTTAAAAGCATGAAAATCCTGATTATATTGTAGCTTTTCAATAAAAAAACAATACCTTTGCATCCACTTTTTATCAAAATAATGTCTAACTTATTAATTATTAGTTCTTTTAATTACGATTATGACTGAAAACAAGAAAAAACCTGTAAAGAAAGACATGGTTGAAAACATTGAAGATGGCCTCAAGCCAGCTAAAAAAGCAAAAATAAAAGAGATTAAAGAAAAGCCTGTAAAACAGATAATTGAAGAAGAATTCCTGCCTGAGGAAGAATCTTCTCTCGTATCTGAAGCATCAGAGAAGATTGAAGAGACTGTAAAAATCGCAACGGAGGGAACCGCAGCTACAGCTGAGGAGACTCATAAAGAGAAAAAGGTCAGAATAGCAATCCAGGAACCTGAAAAAGAAATTAAAGTCAGTCATCCGGCAGATGAAGTAAAAAACATACCTTCTGCTGAAGAGTTCGACTGGGAGAGCTTAGAAAGTGATGAACTCAAAAACACACCAAAATACAAGGAATACGAAGCCAAGTATGATGAAACCCTGTCAACTATTGCTGTTGATGAGGTCGTTACGGGAACTGTCATCCAAATGACCCCCCGCGAAGTTGTAGTCAATATCGGCTACAAATCAGAGGGAGTAGTCAGCCTTAACGAATTCCGGTATAATCCGAACATGAAGGTTGGAGACACTGTTGAAGTTTATGTTGAGAGTCAGGAAGACAAGAAAGGTCAGCTTCTGCTTTCTCATAAAAAGGCACGTGCTATAAATTCATGGGACCGTGTAAATGCTTCACTTGAAAAGGACGAAATTATTACAGGTTACATCAAATGCAGAACAAAGGGCGGTATGATTGTCGATGTTTTCGGAATTGAAGCATTCCTGCCAGGATCGCAGATCGATGTAAAACCCATACGCGACTATGACGTTTTCGTTGGTAAAACAATGGAATTCAAGGTTGTAAAGATAAATCAGGAATTTAAGAATGTCGTAGTATCACATAAGGCTCTTATTGAAGCTGAACTCGAACAGCAGAAAAAAGAGATCATTGCCAAACTTGAAAAAGGACAGGTTCTTGAAGGAACCGTTAAAAATATTACATCTTACGGAGTGTTTATTGACCTCGGCGGAGTAGACGGCTTGATCCATATCACCGACCTCTCCTGGGGCAGGGTTAATCATCCGGAAGAGATTGTGCAGCTCGACCAGAAATTAAACGTCGTTATTCTCGATTTCGATGATGATAAGAAACGTATAGCCCTTGGTCTGAAACAACTTACACCTCACCCATGGGATTCAGTTGATCCTGACCTCAAGGTTGGTGATAAGGTTAAAGGTAAAGTGGTCGTTATGGCTGATTATGGAGCTTTCGTTGAAATCGCAACTGGTGTCGAAGGTCTGATCCATGTTTCGGAAATGTCATGGTCGCAACACCTACGTAGCGCACAGGAATTCCTGAAGGTTGGCGACGAGGTGGAAGCTGTTATTCTGACACTCGACAGGACAGAGCGTAAAATGTCGCTCGGTATCAAACAGCTGAAGCCTGATCCATGGCAGAATATCGACGAAAAATATACAGTCGGTTCAAAACACACTGCAAAAGTCAGAAACTTTACCAATTTTGGAGTCTTCGTTGAAATTGAGGAAGGCGTTGACGGGTTGATACATATATCGGATCTTTCCTGGACAAAAAAAATCAAGCATCCTGCTGAGTTTACCTCTATTGATTCTGAAATAGAAGTAATAGTTCTGGAAATTGATAAGGAAAACAGGCGGCTCAGCCTTGGTCACAAACAGATTGAAGAGAATCCATGGGACGTTTTTGAGAACCTTTTCACAATCGATTCACTTCATGAAGGCACTGTAGTGGAAGTGTTCGACAAAGGAGCCGTTATTGCTCTGCCATATGGAGTTGAAGGTTTCGTAACACCAAAACACCTTGTAAAAGAGGACGGAACAATTGGTAAAGTTGATGAGAGAATGCAGTTCAAGGTAATTGAATTCAACAAGTCTGCCAAGAAGATAATTCTCTCTCACAGCAGAGTATACGAGGACGAAAAGAAAGCTGTTGAAACTTCCGCAAAGAAACCGGAAGCTGAACCAGCCAGAAAATCTTCAAGAAAAGCCAAGCCGAATGTTGAGAAGACAACTCTTGGCGATATCACTCAGCTTGCTGCATTGAAAGAAGAAATGGAAGAAAAAGCCAACAAAGCTTCTGGAAAATAGAAAAATAGTTTTAAATTTAGGCTGTAAAATTATTATCATGGATTTCAATATTGAGAGTCGGAATAACAGCACATTGATTCAGATTCAGTCAGAAAAGCTTGATACTCACATTGCACCTGCTCTGAAATCGGAGCTTGTGCTTGTTTCAGGGAAGGGTGAGAAAAACATAATCCTCGACCTTGAAAAATGTCAGTATTGTGACTCTTCCGGTTTAAGTGCAATCCTGGTAGCAAACAGGTTGTGCAAAAATGCCGGTGGTACTTTCGTTCTCTGCGGACTTAGTGAAGCAGTAGAAAGGCTTATTACAATTTCTCAGCTCGACACTGTACTTACTATTACACAGTCAGTTGCCGAAGCTGAAAAAATGATATCCTGAAAGAAAGCATTGCAGGGTGCCAATGAAACTGACCGTACTTGGGAGCAGTTCTGCATTGCCCACATCAAAAAGGTATCCATCCGCTCATGTGCTCAATGCACATGAGCGGATGTTTTTAATCGACTGCGGTGAGGGAACTCAGATGCAGCTCCGGAAGTGCAGAATCAGATTCGGAAAGATCAACAACATCTTCATCAGCCATCTGCATGGTGACCATATCTTCGGTCTGTATGGGCTGCTCTCCACGTTTAACCTCATGGGAAGGGAAAATCCTCTCAGTCTTTATGCCCCTGGAAATTATCTTCCGATGCTCGAATCACATCTCAGGGATTTTGACATTAACCTGAATTTTGAAATTGATTTCATTCCCCTGAAAGGGAAGGATCCTTTCAAAATATATGAAGATAAATATATTACGGTAACATCCTTTCCCCTTAAGCACAGGATAGAAGCCTATGGATTCCTTTTCAGGGAAAAGCCGCCCGACAGAAATATAATTAAAGAATGCATAGTAAAATACTCTATCCCGACTTCAAGAATTCCGGGAATAAAAAAAGGACAGGATTTTGTTACCAAAGAAGGCCAGGTGATTAACAATGAGGAAATCACAATTCCTCCCACCGAACCATTATCTTACGCATATTGCAGTGATACAATGCCTTTTGCTCGTCTGTCGGCTTTTGTTAAAGGTGTTGACCTGTTGTATCACGAAGCCACTTTTGATGCCAGCTTGTCTGAACTGGCAAAAACAGTAAGACATTCAACTACTCTCGATGCAGCAAGAACCGCCCTTAAAGCATGCGTTAAGACTTTGATGATAGGCCATTTTTCAGCTCGATATAAGGAAATATCAGGACTGGTTGACGAAGCAAGGACAATCTTTCCGGCTACGATTCCGGCAATCGACGGAACAACTTATGACATTGGGATCCTTAACAAAGCCACTAATTACCCCGTTCGTCCCAAGGGGAGCTCTGAAAAATTTAATTTTGTTTAATATTCATTTCAAATTACCCCCTACCCAGCCTTCCCTTGGGGGAAAATGAAAGGGGGAAAACCAATAAAACATGAAAAAACCTGTTACCATAATTCTGAAGTGTTACATAGCTATCGGGATGGGGGTAAAGCAAAGAATGACTATCTTTGCACCTGTCAAAAAAACAAATGCAGGAGAAAATTCTAATACTTGATTTCGGATCGCAATACACTCAGCTTATAGCCAGAAGGGTACGTGAATTATCGGTGTATTGTGAAATATATCCCTATAATCATTATCCTGTCCCTGACAGCAGTGTAAAAGGTGTAATCCTTTCGGGCAGCCCGTACTCCGTCCGTGATGAGAATTCACCAAATCCTGATCTTTCCGCCTTTAAGGGTAAACTCCCATTACTTGGAGTATGTTACGGAGCACAGCTTATTGTGCAGCAACACGGAGGAGTGATTTTGCCTTCCAGAACCAGAGAGTATGGACGTGCAAATCTTATCCATATTGAGGAGGCCGATCTTTTACTAAAAGGAATCAAGCCTGGCACACAGGTATGGATGTCACACGGTGATACAATAGAGAATCTCCCCGACGGTTATGAAATAATAGGCTCAACTGCATCTGTAAAAGCAGGCGCTTATAAGATAACAAATGAAAAAACCTGGGGAATCCAGTTTCATCCAGAGGTTTACCACACAACGGATGGATTGCAGATGATTACAAATTTTGTTGTCGGAATCTGCGGCTGTACCAGAAACTGGACACCTGATTCTTTTATTGAGTCGACAATTCTGAATTTAAAAAAGGAACTTGGTGAAGATAAGGTAATTCTTGGCCTTTCAGGTGGTGTTGACTCTTCTGTCGCCTCTTCGCTTCTTAACAGGGCTGTAGGAAAGAACCTTACCTGCATCTTTATCGATAACGGGCTTCTCAGGAAAAATGAATATGAGACAGTAATGGAATCATACAAGGATATGGGTCTCAATATTGTAGGAGTAAGGGCAGGAGAGAAGTTTATTGATCAGCTTGAAGGAGTAAGTGATCCTGAGATGAAAAGAAAAATCATTGGCAGGGTCTTTATTGAGGTATTTGATGAAGAAGCACATAAGGTGAAGGACGTAAAATGGCTCGCACAGGGCACCATATACCCCGATGTTATTGAGTCAGTTTCAGTCAATGGGCCTTCAGCCACTATAAAGTCGCATCATAATGTAGGCGGTCTTCCTGAAAAGATGCATCTGAAGGTCGTCGAACCTTTGAGACTCCTTTTCAAGGATGAGGTTAGAAAGATAGGTCATGCTCTCGGCTTACCTGATATTATTTTAACGCGTCATCCCTTTCCCGGCCCCGGACTGGCAATAAGGCTTCTTGGTTCAATGACAAGGGAAAAACTTGATATATTGAAAGATGCTGATCAGATATTCATTGAAGGACTTAAAAATCAAGGATTATATGATTCAGTATGGCAGGCAGGTGTCATCCTGCTCCCTGTTCAATCTGTCGGAGTTATGGGTGATGAAAGAACTTATGAAAATGCAGCAGTCCTGAGGGCAGTCGTTTCAACCGACGGCATGACGGCTGACTGGGCTCATCTGCCTTATGATTTTCTCGGATCAATTTCCAATGAAATAATAAATAAGGTAAAAGGGATCAACAGGGTCGTTTATGATATAAGCTCAAAACCACCCTCAACAATAGAATGGGAGTAATAATTAGCAGCTCCCCTCCTTGGAGGGGCGGGGGGTGGGTTAATAAAAGACAAAAGACAAAAGACAAAAGACAAAAGGCAAAAGTGAAAAGATAAAAATAAGGCAATAAATTCCCCGTTTGAAGAGGGCTGGGGGATGTTTAAATAAATAAAAGCTTTAAAATGAAGAGATTAAAAATTCTGACAATTCTAATTCTGTTCTCTGGTATCCAGGTATTTTCTCAGGTACTGAATGAAAACACCTACAAGATCGGAAGAACCCTTGGCCTTATTGAGGCATGGTACGTTGACACCACTGATCTTAACAAGCTTACCGAGAAAACTATAGTCGAAATGCTCAGAAACCTCGACCCTCACTCGGTTTATATATCAGCCAAGGATGTGAAGGAGATGAATGAACCACTTAATGGCAACTTTGATGGAATTGGCATTCAGTTTAACCTGCTTAGAGATACAATTATTGTAATCGAGCCAATATCAGGAGGACCATCAGAAAAAGTCGGATTGCTGGCCGGAGACAGGATTATAGTCATTAATGGTGAAAAGGTTGCAGGTGTAGGTATCTCAACATCAGGTGTGAGGAGCAGGCTGATGGGCATGAAAGGCACAAAGGTTAACCTGAGTGTTTTCCGCAATGGTCAGAAGGGGATACTCGATTTTACTATTGTCCGTGACAAAATACCAATTAACAGCCTCGACGCTGCTTATATGCTTGATAAGGAGACTGGCTATGTAAAACTCAACAAGTTTGCTGCAACAACTGTAAAGGAATTTATGGGTGCTGTTGATAGTCTGCGGAAGCACAACATGAAGAATCTTGTTCTGGATCTTCGTTCGAATGGGGGAGGGTATATGGTTGCCGCCACTGATATCGCTGATAAATTCTTCATCGACAAGAAATTACTTGTATATATAAGCGGTAGAAAAAATCCCAGACAGGATTATCTTTCCAATGGAAAGGGGATACTGTCAGATGCAAGGATAGCAGTTCTTACAGATGAGGGATCCGCTTCAGCAAGTGAAATCCTTGCCGGTGCCATCCAGGACTGGGACAGGGGTGTAATTGTCGGTAGAAGGACTTTCGGTAAGGGTTTGGTTCAGAATGGTTTTTATCTTACTGATGGTTCAATGATCCGCCTTACTATTGCGCGGTATTATACACCAACCGGCAGGCTGATACAGAGTCCTTATAATGAGGGATATGATAAATATCTTGAGAATTTCTATAAACGCTATACCGATGGGGAGCTAATGACGGCAGACAGTATTCATTTCCCCGATTCGCTTAAGTTCAAGACTCTTGTCAATAATCGTATAGTTTACGGAGGCGGAGGGATCATGCCTGATCTGTTTATCCCTGCGGACACTTCTAATTATTCAGATTATTACAGAAGCCTTGTCAGGAAAGGTGTTGTCAATTCTTTTGCCCTGGAATATTCTGACAAAAACAGAAAAAAGCTTGCTTCTGAGTATAGAACGTTCGAGGATTTTAAAAAGAGATTCAGCTTTTCTCCGGAAGAAATTGCAGCTTTTATTAAGAAGGCTGATGAATCGGGAGTTAAGTATAACGAACAGCAGTTTTCAATTTCAAAAGGTGAAGTTCTGAATGTTATGAAAGCGCTGATAGCCTCTAACATCTGGCAGATAAATGAGTATTTCCGGATACTGAATGAGGATGATGTTGTCATTCAAAAGGCATTGCAGGTTGTTAATGACAAAGCAGCCTATAATAAGATACTGGGTTACTGAATAATATGAGTATCTGAATCAATAATAATTTAAGATAGAGATTCCTCGCTAATGCTCGGAATGACATGTAATATTTGTGGTAAAAGGGTGTATCAGAGGCGATTCGCCTGAGCGAATCGCCTCTGATACACCCCGCCTGAAAAAACATATTGTCATTCCGAATCCCGAGTCCTCGGGATGAGGAATCTCATTTTGATATGTAAGAAATTAAAATAAATTATAATGAAGCGAATGAATTCATTACTTATTTTATTCATGATTCCAGATAGTCATTTTGAATAATATGCATCTCGTAGGTTGCTTGTTCAACCAGTAACCGGCATCCAGCGCCCAGCAACGGACAACTATGAAACTGATAGCAAAAACCTTGTACGGACTCGAAAAAGTCCTTTCTGACGAGCTTATGGGTATTGGAGCAAAAAATGTCCGGACTGTTAACCGGGCAGTCCTTTTTGAGGGAGATCAGTACCTTTTGTATAAAGCCAACTATTGTCTCAGAACTGCCATGTCAGTCCTTGTGCAGATAGCTGAATTCCATATCCGGACATCGGATGATCTCTATAAAAACAGTCAGAAGGTTAACTGGAAAGAATTCCTCGATCCTGAACATACATTTTCAGTTATACCTGTTGTTAATTCGCCGATTTTCCGGCATACCGGGTATGCGGGGTTGCTCCTGAAGGATGCAATTGCCGACTGGTTTCGGGACAAAGCAGGGAAACGTCCCTCTGTTGATACCAGCGATCCTGATATTGTCTTTAATCTCCATATAAGTAATGATCTGGTTACGGTTTCACTTGATTCATCGGTTGTCCCGTTATATAAAAGAGGTTACAGGAAGGAACAGGGATCTGCCCCGATCAACGAGATACTTGCTGCAGGCATTATTTTGATAACAGGATGGAAAGCCGGTACCTCATTTCTTGACCCTATGTGTGGATCCGGAACGATTCCTATTGAGGCTGCCTTAATTGCATCAGATATTCCGGCTGGAAGGTTCAGACAATTTTATGGATTCCAAAGATGGAGGGATTACAAAGAAGAACTGTTTCTTCAGGTCAGAAAGGAAAGCGAATCAAAAGCTCATATTCCGTTGATCAGAATATCCGGGAACGATATTTCTGAAACCGCTGTTTCAATGACCCGTACCAACGTTGAATCAGCAGGTCTTTCTGATATAATTTCGATAAGTAATAAAGATTTCTGTGATCTTGAAGCATCAGATAATGAAGGTATTATAATAATGAATCCGCCATACGGACAAAGAATCAGGAGTGAAGATAATGATAAATTGTACGGCCTGATAGGATCCACGCTCAAACATAAATTTCCGGGTTACCAGGCATGGCTTATTACTTCAGATAAAGATTCATTAAAACAGGTTGGACTGAAACCGGCAAAAAAAACAGTCCTCTTTAATGGATCCCTGGAGTGTGTTCTTGTCAAATATGAGCTCTATCAGGGATCAAAGAAAATCAAGGAAAGCAATCTCTGATAAAAATTTGCGTTTATCATCACCAGATGATGTTTTGATCAAAATATTAGTGTAATAATTGAAAGCCGGTAAAAAATATTGGCAACATTTTTTATATATTTGTTGACAAGGTTTTTGACCCTTCTAAAAAAGGTGCTTAGATGAGCTTTAATGTTGAAAGTTACTTTTCTGACGTATCCAACGGGGATACTATCCACTTTTACAAGGGTAACATCGATTCGGACCTGATCAACAAGGTTCTGGATATAGTTGAGAGTAAGCTGATTAAGAGTAATGAACATTCAAAGCTAAGGAAGAAAGTATATAATGTACTGGTTGAAAGTCTTCAGAATTTGTATCATCATGTAGACAAGGTACCTGAAGATTTTGAAGATCAGACCTCCGGGAAGTTTGGAATACTGGCGATCAATAAAGTAGGGAATGGATACAGAATTATTACCGGAAATTTTGTCAGCGCTGACGATGTTCAAAAGCTTGAAGAAAAGATCAAAAGAATTAACAGATCAAGCCATGACGAGATTACGGAACTTTACAAATTCATTCTGAACCATCAGCGGATATCCTCAAAAGGCGGCGGAGGTCTTGGCCTGGTTGATATTGCAAGAAAAAGTGGAAACAGACTGGAATATCTTTTTAAAGAGTATAATGAAGAAAGCTCATTTTTCTATCTGAATATCATGGTTAGCGAAACTTTGAAACAAACTTAAACAACACAAATATGGAACCTATCATTATCGAAGGAACGCCAAAAACACCAACAATTAAATTTGATTCATCAGTAGGTGTATTCGAGATCAAAGGGCGGTCAATCCCTGAAAACTCAGTTGAATTTTATAAACCCCTTGTGGACTGGCTTGACATGTATAAAGAATCTCCATTAGGTAAAACTGTTGTTAACATCAGGCTTGAATACTTCAATACAAGTTCATCAAAATGTATTCTTGACGTCTTTAAAAAGCTTGAAGCTATTCATAAGGCAAAGAATGATGTCGAAGTGAACTGGTATTATGAGGAAGATGATGAGGATATGCTGGAAGCCGGCGAAGATTATGAATCAATAATCAGGGTCCCATTTAAAATGATCGAGATTGTGGAATAGTTTTTTATCCGGATGAATTCATTCCGGGATTATATAAATTCATATAACTGACTTAAGGAGAGTGTCTTAATGGCACTCTTTTCTTGTTTTATTGCCATTTACTTTTTTAAACCCATCCTCTGGTTACTTCCGCTAACGCTAAGCTGCCCTTTTTACACATCTGTTTATTATTGTTCATTGTGGAATTGAACAGCGCATTATTTTCTTAATGAAAGGGGTGAAGGGGAGCTGTTGTTGGTTGTCTTAGTCTGTAATCTTTGGCTTCTTCTTAAAGAGCTTTTCTCCCGAACTGAGTGTTTTCTTCAGCACCCTGAAATACAGAAATAAATACAGGATTAAAGTCATAGCCCATATTACCAGTACATTAATTGCAAATGTGCCGACATGAAGTCCAAATATATTTTTGGTCGGGGAATAGAAGTGAGCTTTAATAAATTTATTACCGGGATCCATATAAATGGGATCAAGTTTCTGAATCAATTCCCCCCTGAATTCAATTGTTTTCTGTGTTTCATTCTTCGATGTAAGAGATTCTTCAAGTGAAATGTTGAAATAGTTATTTCTGAGTTCCTGATATGCCTCCATATTATCGGATTCCATTTTTGTTATCAGGGCATCCTTTGAATTATTGGCTTCATTGTATCTCTTAATGTAGTATTTTCGGACAGATTCTATATAGGCAAGTGCTGACTTGACTACTGCAGGAGTAATTTTGTCAGGGGTAAGAAAGTCAGTATTATCAAAACTTATTCCCGGCAGATTCTTTCTCTCTTTATTTATTTCATTGAAAACAAGCAACAGATCTTCATCAAAATCATCATCTCTCGAACCTTTGTTGAGATCAATCATTATTTTGTCGAGATTCCCCTTCAGCTTGGAACACCAGTAATCCTTTCCGAACCTGCTCTCACTCATTGATTTATCATAAACATAGAACTTCTTTGCATACTTGTTATCTGTAAATTGCTTGACTGCCAAAGCTTCATACCCCCACCTTGCAGTTATCATTTCTCCGTAAAAAGGTATTGATACAGGTGATGAAATATTTGGATTCAGTTTCTCAAATTTTACAAGTACGCCGCTAAGTATGATCTGAGGAATTATCAGGAATGGGATGAGTATGTAAATTGTGACCACAGCCTTGAAACTGTCTGAAATTACCAGCCCCAGCATGTTGGCAGATGCCCAGCAGGAAAACAGGACCAACCAGTATTCAAATGTCATGCCTTTGATCCCTGTAATGGAATTGCCTATTAAAACAAATGTAAAGGCCTGCACTGCCGATATTGCGAACTGCACGAATACCTTCGACATAAGATAGCTGTTCCAGCTGAGATTAAGGAATGCTTCCCTTTTTAATATTTTCCTGTCTTTGAATATCTCCTCTGCACTCACAGTCAAACCCATGAAAAGAGCAACAACCACCGACATAAACAGATACACCGGAAGGTTGCTGTTGTCAATTAATTTATAGTCCGGATCTTTAACGCTTTCATCAAAGTAACGAATGAGGAATGCCAGAAAGAAAGCAAGCAGAGGGGCTTCTAAGAGGGTTATCAGGAGATATTGAATATCAGCAATTTTTGAGAGTACGTCCCTTTTTGCATAAATTATAAATTGCCTGAGTTTCCCGGGAGTTTTAAAATTTATTTCAGGTATTTCTTCTCCCTTTTCGAGCTTTTCATCCTTTTTCTCGGTTTCATAGAGTTTTCTCCATTCAGAGGGCGAAATCCTCCGGGTCTCAGTAGGTTTTCCGCTTTCGGTGAAAACCCTGGTTTCCACGATGTTGAATACCTGTTCCGGATTAACATTTCCGCAGACATAACATTCACTGTCGCTGTAATTTGGTTGTCCGATCTTCTTCTTGAAATATTCAATCGAGTCAACCGGATTGCCATTATATATAAGGTATCCTCCTGTATCAAGAATAATTAGCTTGTCGAACATTTTAAAGATGTCGGACGAAGGCTGATGGATAACAATAAACAGTAGCTTTCCCTTTCTCGCCAGTTCTTTCAGCAGATCAAGGATGTTTTCTGAATCTCTTGACGAAAGTCCTGTTGTTGGTTCATCGAGAAAAAGTATCGCAGGTTCCCTGATAAGTTCCAAAGAAATATTGAGCCGCTTGCGCTGTCCTCCGCTTATCTTTTTGTTAAGCGGCGATCCGACTTTCATATTCCTGATCTCGTAAAGACCGAGGTTTTTTAAAACATTGTCAACCCTTCCGGTTATCTCCTCTTCAGTAAGATTGCCAAAACAAAGCTTGGCATTATAATACAGGTTATTAAAAACAGTAAGGTCTTCAATAAGAAGGTCATCCTGCGAAACATAGCCAATAAGACCTTTTATCTTTTCCTTCTCCTTGTGAATGCTGATCCCATTAATGAGGATCTCCCCGTCGTATGGCGGATTAATACCGTTGAGGACACCCAGAAGTGTCGATTTTCCTGCACCGCTGGCTCCCATTATTCCTATCATCCTGCCCGATTCACCCTTGAACGACATATGGTGAATACCCACCTCGCCGCTTTTGAACCTGTATTCAAGGTTGTTGACTTCATAAACAACCCTTGACGACTGGAATTCCTCCTTCAGGAACTGCATTGTTATATCCCAATGGTAAATAGGGGATATGTTGTACCCTTTTATTGAAGAACCCTGGCTTACCGGATAAACCTTATTCTCAATGAGCAGCTGGCCATTCATGGATAATTCACCCGAGCGGGCATATCTCATAAAGTACAGATTAACCGATGGAATATAAAGTATCCAGATCAGTCCTTTCAGCAGATCTTTATAGTTATATTTGGTTCCATTGTTTTCAGCTGCCTTGCTGCCTGAAATTACAAGAAGGTTTTGTGATGAAGGAATTTCAGTAAATGGATTAAGAACAAATTTCTCGAGGATGTCATATTCTTCCTTTGAAATATTCAATCCTTCGGCAAGGGTAAATATAAATCCGCGTTCAAGTTTACTTACCTCAATACCATCCGATTTACAGAATTCAAGGGCTTGGATTACTACAACGATCCTCTGTTCCAGGTCGAGCTGTCCTTCATCATTAATATCAGTGCAGAGTTTGGTTATTCTTATTGCAATAGCCCCTTCACGCCTTTCCGGTGTGCTCTTCTCAAGCTTTAACTGAGCTTCCCTGTAAGCTCCATCGTAAATTTCAAGATATTTCTTTACCAGTTCCTGATTAAGCTGATGACTGAGAAACGCCTCAACAACTCCTCTTCTTTCAGTTTCATCCCCTTCGGATTTTGCAATCAGGGCAAATAACTGCATCAGAGTCTTTATAATCTTCTCACTCATTGCAAATCAGGAATTTTTACTGGCGTAAATATTGAAATAATAAACTACTCTCAAAACGGGTATTATCTTCAATTGTTGTTAATTTATTAACAGTTGAAATTAAAAATAAAACTAATAATATATCGGATGATTTTAGCGGCTTTTGTCTACTACTGGTGAATTTATAAATCGAAAGGTGGTGTCAGTTTGATTAAAGAAGGTTTACCTGGTTTTTTTCTTTTGGACAGAGAATCCGAATTTCCCGATCAGTTTACCCGTTTCATAATATTTCCCATGTGAATAACAGATTGGATCAGCAGCAAAGAGCCTGAAAACACCACTCTTCTCATCAAATAAGTCTTTCTCGGCATTAACGGCCACCACCTCAGAAATGAACATGTGATGCGATCCGAGTACTTTAATTTCCTTTACAACGCACTCAATATTGACCGGCGATTCCTTTATCAGGGGGGCTTTAACTATCTCTCCCCTTAGCGGAGTAAGCCCCATCTCAACGAATTTGTTATGATCGGCTCCGGACTTTACTCCGCACCAGTCGGTTGCAAATGCGAGAGCCTTTGTTGTAAGGTTAATCACGAATTCGCCATTTCTTTTAATAATGCCAAATGAATGTCTCGATGGTCTTACCGAAATATAACACATAGGAGGATCCGTGCAGATAGTTCCTGTCCAGGATACAGTTATTATATTGTATTCATCCGGAGTTGCTCCGCAACTTACCATAACAGCAGGAAGCGGATATATCATCGTACCGGGTTTCCATAGGATTTTGCTCATAACATAACTTTTGTCAAATATACTCATTAACAGGTCACACGCCTAAGACAAGGGGAGTCTTAAAACTTCAATTTCCCCCCTTACCCCCTGAAGCTAACCATTATAAACATCTTGCATATTAAATTCACTCTTTGATATTATATCATATACAACTATTTATTGATCATGTGAATATGGTTAATTACTGATCATTTCCTATAATGGTTATATTTTGTCTGTTGAAATTCGAGAGTAATCGCTTCATAAAGAATTGTATTTTAATCAAGCAATTGAAGGTATTGGTAAGAAATGACACCAGCGGTGTCACCTTCCAATAGCCCGGGTTACGCCCCGGGAGATGAACACCCCACAGATTTCCAATCCCGGAGGGATTGACTTCAAACGGTAATTTGAAGTCCACCCCTCAGGGGTGGGGAGATCGTATTATGCTCTTTCCCCGGGCGACACCGGGGCTATTGGAAGTCAATGCCACCGGCATTGATAGGGTCTGCTGCCGGCAGGCAGAGATTTTGGGGCGATTTCTTCCCGTAGAGGGGTTGGGGTGGGTTTTATTTTTGTCATATTGACATTATTCTTCTTCAAAACGATGCCAAATAGACAAATTTATCCAATGGCAAAAAAATTGCTTATATGAAATATCTAAAATATAAGGAATGAACTTAAATAATTTCACATTAAAAGCACAGGAAGCCGTTCAGAAAGCTTTCAGTATAACGGATTCAAAAGGCCAGCAGGCTGTTGAATGCGCCCATCTGCTCCATGGTGTTATAAGCGAAGCAGAGAGCATTACCGATTGGCTCTTCGGAAAGATCAGTGTCAGCAGTGCCTCTGTTTTGAAAGATATTGAAAAGCTGATCAATACTTATCCGCGTGTTACGGGCGGTGAAACCTATTTGTCGGCCGGTGCATCTGAAGCTTTGCGAAAAGCAAATGATAATGCATCAAAGATGAAGGACAAATTTGTCACCACTGAACATATCCTTATGGGTATCCTGGAAACATCAGATAAAGCTTCCCAGATTCTTAAGGATTATGGTGTTACAATAAAGGACCTTAAATCAGCTGTCGCCGAATTGAGAAAAGGCGCTAAAGTTGAAAATCCCACATCAGAGGAGACTTTCAATTCATTGAACAGGTATGCTATAAATCTTAATGAAAGAGCAAGGACCGGTAAGCTCGATCCTGTAGTCGGGCGCGATGAAGAGATAAGGAGGATTCTTCAGATCCTTACACGGCGGACAAAAAATAATCCTATTATGATAGGAGAACCCGGAGTCGGAAAAACTGCGATTGCCGAAGGGATCGCATATAGAATAATACGAGGGGACGTTCCTGAGGATCTGAAATCAAAGACGATCTATTCACTTGATATGGGAGCGCTTATTGCCGGAGCAAAATACAAGGGTGAATTTGAGGAAAGACTGAAATCGGTGGTCAATGAGGTAATCTCCTCGAATGGTGAGATCGTTCTTTTCATCGATGAGATACATACACTGGTTGGTGCCGGAAAATCTGAAGGTGCAATGGATGCTGCAAATATTCTTAAACCCGCTCTGGCAAGAGGTGAGTTAAGGGCAATTGGCGCCACAACGCTGGATGAATACCAGAAATACTTTGAAAAGGATAAAGCACTCGAGAGACGGTTTCAGGTTGTGAAGGTCGATGAGCCAGGAAGAGAAGATTCCATTTCGATTCTGCGCGGTATCAGGGAGAAATACGAAACGCATCATAAGGTTATTATCCGCGACGAAGCAATAATAGCAGCCGTTGATCTTTCAACCCGATACATTACTGACCGGTTTTTACCTGACAAAGCTATTGACCTGATTGATGAGGCAGCCTCGAGACTCAGGCTTCAGATGAATTCAGTACCCGACGATATTGATGAAGTTGCAAGAACGATCACACGTCTCGAAATTGAAAAGGAAGCCATCAGGAGAGATGGTAATTCAACCCATGAACAACAGATTTCTTCGGAACTTGCCGAATTACAGGCTAAGAAAGACGAATTAATGGCAGCCTGGAAAAGTGAAAAGGAAATGATAGAGAAGGTCCAGGAGAAGAAGGAGGAAGTCGAATCACTAAGGTTTGAAGCCGATCAGGCCGAAAGGAAAGGAGACTATGGAAGGGTTGCGGAGATACGTTACGGCAAAATTATCACTATGGAAAAGGAAATCGCGGATCTGAAATACCAGATTGAGCAAAAGAGGAGCAAGGGTTCTCTGGTACAGGAAGAGGTCCGGTCGGAAGATATTGCTGAAGTAGTTGCAAAATGGACAGGAATACCCGTTTCAAGAATGCTTGAAAGCGAAAAGGAGAAGCTCCTACGGCTTGAAGATGAGCTGCATAAGAGGGTCGTGGGACAGGACGAAGCAATAAAATCTGTTGCTGATGCCGTAAGAAGATCAAGGGCAGGTCTTCAGGATCAGAAAAGGCCGGTTGGATCTTTTATCTTCCTTGGAACTACCGGAGTAGGTAAAACCGAACTTGCCCGGGCGCTGGCAGAGTTTCTTTTTAATGATGAGAACCTTCTTACCCGGATTGATATGTCAGAGTACCAGGAAAGGCATTCTGTTTCGCGACTTATTGGTGCTCCTCCGGGATATATAGGTTATGAGGAAGGCGGCCAGCTCACCGAAGCTGTCAGGCACAAACCATATTCTGTAGTATTGCTAGATGAGATCGAAAAAGCCCATCCCGATCTTTTCAACCTGCTTCTTCAGGTCCTCGATGAAGGCCGGCTCACAGATAACAAAGGCAGAACTGTCAATTTCAGAAATGTGATAATAATAATGACCTCAAACCTTGGTTCAGATATGATCAGGGACCGGATGGAAGAATGGAATAACAATATGCCTGAAAATGAAACAGAATTGTTGCAAAAGGAATTATTTATGCTGCTCAGGAAATCACTACGGCCGGAATTTTTAAACAGGGTCGATGAGATAGTCATGTTCAGGCCTCTTAGTCAGGACCAGATAAGGGAGGTTGTTGTTATTCAGTTAAATAATGTAAGGAAAGTGCTTGAAAACAACAACTTCAGGCTTGATGTTTCGGATGAAGCAATCGACTGGCTCGCTGTTCATGGGTATGATCCACAGTTAGGTGCACGGCCTGTTAAAAGGTTAATACAGAAGGAAATAATCAATGAATTGTCGAAGGAGATAATTTCAGGCAAGATCCAGAAGGAGAGCACGATTGCTGTTAACGTTGTAAAGGATCGGCTTGTGTTTGGGAACAATAATAACTAAACATTGTTGCTAGGTGCTTGTTGCCAGGTGCTTGTTTAACCAGCAACCAGTAACTAGTAACCAGCAACTGGATTTATTTATCTGAACGATCTGACGCAGGTATTCATATCGTCATATATCTCGAAAATAGTGTGAAGATGAAGGGTGTGGAAGAGTTCTGTGGCCCTGGGTTCCGGATTGGCAAATTTAAGCATGCCGAAATTATTTTTAGCTGCCTTATGAAGAGAGAGGAAACAGGCGAAACCTGAACTGTCAATATACTCCACTCCTTTAAGATCGATTATAACTCTTGAATTGGGATTATCGAATACCTTATTGACACCATCCTTGATTTCATCAATGGTGGTTGCATTAATCTTGTTGACTGAAAAAGTAACAATATCAATCTTCTCTCTTTTTTCTATATTGATCATATCAGTCATTTTACAAGTTTTTAATCAGCGAATCAAGCTCTATCAGTCCGTATTTAGTGTCATTTTCAAAACGCTGAATATATGATTCATACATTTCACTGTTCTTTTCTTCCGTGGCCTGCAATTCAAATGTCCTAAGCATATTGGCAAGGCCATCCATCCCCATTATCGCAACAGACGATTTGGCCTTATGCGCAATGTTGCCGAGTGCTTTGTATTTCTTTTCTTCGAAGAGTCCCTTCATCTCATAATTAAATTCAGCTACCTGGTCTCTGAACATTACAACAAGTTCCTTTAACAGATCTGAATCTCCGCCAGCCACCATTTCAAGGTATTCGGTCTTTATATACTTGTAATCCATTACTTACGGACCCTTTTATCTCTTACGTAACATTACTATGATATAACAGGTTTTATGCTTTTTTATTTTATGCAAATGGGTATCTTTAATTTGCCCTCAGCATCTTTGCACACTTTAATGACCGGGACATATAGATCTGCAATCATTACGCCTGCTTGCGGGCATCCTGGGACAGGAGGGGAATTAAGATAACAGTAAATGGTTAATATAGTGTTGAATAATCATTTTGAGATAGTGAAATATATTTTACATTTACAAGTTATTAACCTAAACCAGCCGCAAGCATCCCGCAACCAGCAACAGGAAACAAAGTCAAATTATTAATTCCATCAATAATGAAAAATACTGTCTTTACACCATTTCACGAAGAAGCGGGCGCCAGGATGGTTCCGTTTGCAGGATACAATATGCCTGTGGAATATACTGGTATCAATGAGGAACATAATGCCGTCCGTGCCGGGGTCGGGGTTTTTGATGTTTCACATATGGGTGAGTTCTGGGTATCCGGACCCTCATCGCTGAAGTTTCTTCAGTATATAACATCGAATGATGTCGCGGCTCTTTGGGATGGGAAGATACAGTATACATGCTTCCCAAACGGGAAAGGAGGAATAGTTGACGATCTTTTGGTTTATAGGTTCAGCCAGGACAAATACCTGCTCGTTGTCAATGCATCCAATATTTCGAAGGACTGGAACTGGTGTGTTGAGAATGCTGCAAAATTCGGTATCGTTCCCGGAAAGGACCTTATAAATGCATCTGATGACATTGCACAGCTGGCAGTTCAGGGCCCTCTTGCCCTGAAAGCAATGCAGAAATTGACAAAAGCTCCCATTTCCGAAATGGAACATTATTCATTCAGGATCATCGAATTTGCCGGAATAAAGGATGTCATTTTTTCTACCACAGGTTATACTGGTTCAGGAGGATGTGAAATATATGTCAGGAATGAAGAGGGCGCCGGATTATGGAAAGCAGTATTTGAGGCAGGAAAGGAATTCAATATACGGCCGGTAGGCCTTGGAGCCAGGGATACACTGCGTCTCGAAATGGGCTACTGTCTCTTTGGAAATGATATTAATGACAGCACATCACCAATCGAAGCAGGTTTGAGCTGGATCACCAGGTTCTCGGATAATAAGGATTTTATTGACAAAGGCCTTCTCTTAAAGCAAAAGGAGGAAGGTGTTTCAAGAAGGCTTAAGGGATTTGTGATGATCGACAGGGGAATACCGCGTCAGCATTATGAAGTCGTCGATTCCAAGGGTGTAAATATAGGTGAGGTAACTTCAGGAACCATGTCACCTATGATGAAGCAGGGCATCGGAATGGCTTACCTTGCCAGGGGCTTCTGGAAGCCTGATACTGAAATATATATCAGGATCAGGAATAAGGATCTTAAAGCAAAAGTCGTAAACCTTCCTATATATAACATAGACTGAAATTGTAATTCATATCTGCTTCCTTCTGCCGTAACTGCTTGAGATAAAAGTTGTTATTCCTGCAGATATCGGTGATTCATGCAGAGAAAGCATATATTTATTTTTGTTAAATGGTAATAAAAAGGGATATTGAAACCTGTTTTTCACCCGCATTATATGAACCCGGAAGGCATGATGGTGCGATAGTCGTGGTTATTGATATTCTTCGTGCCACCTCAGCCATATGTACTGCATTTGAAAATGGAGCGGAATCAATAATTCCTGTTGCAACCGTTGCTGAAGCAAAGGAATATAAGACAAAGGGCTACCTGGTTGCCGCCGAAAGAGATGGCTATGTGCTTGATTTTGCTGATTTTGGAAATTCACCATTCAATTTCACGCCTGATAAAGTGGCTGGCAGAACAATAGTATACAGCACTACAAATGGTACCGGAATAATAAAAATTGCTTCATCAGCCAGCTTCATTATCATCGGCTCTTTTCTTAACATAAGTGCTCTGACAAGATGGATTTCAGGGCAGGAGAGACCAGTAGTTCTCTTCTGTGCAGGCTGGAAAAACAGGTTTAACCTCGAAGATACGATTTGTGCCGGGGCTATAGCAGAAAGATTGATGTCAGCACCAATCTATTCGACAATGTGTGATTCAACCCATGCTGCACTTGATCTCTGGTCGATAGCAAAAAAAGATGTATCCGGTTATGTTGATAAGGTTGCCCAGAGATCGAGGCTCCGCGATAAAAAGCTTGATGATTGCATCCCATTTTGCCTTACAATGGATTATACCACAAAAGTACCGGTAATAAAGGATGGCGTCCTTGTATGCATTGAGATTTGATTCTGAACCAACTGCGAAAACCTGCCTGCCGGCCTTGCTCTGCCGAAGCGGCTACGCGAAGGCGATGCAGGCAGGTCGGCAAGAAAAAGAAGAAGTTCTCGCAGAGTCACGCAGAATAAAACGCAGATAGCTGATGATGAACACTCTGAGGCAATCTGCGGGATTTAAATCCACGATCCAGAGTACTCCGGACTGCGAAAAAAAAATAGAATTTCCTGTAACAATTAAGGTCGCAAAGGATTCTGTATTATAGCTTTGCGTTCTTTGCTATATCTTTGAGTGCTTTGCGGTTAATAACTGAATTTCTTATATATACAATTACCAGTGTCCGGTTAAAATGAAGGAGATTACCTTCGGTGAGCTCGTCCCGCTAGCGGGACTCGGTTCTTCGCTTCGCTCAGAATGACAAGTGATTAGTGAGCTAGTAGGGAGGAGGGGGGTGGCTGGAGGCATTTCCTCCAGCCACC
>JBBSAP010000049.1:0-23763 GCA_038252165.1 Bacteroidales bacterium
ATACCGTGCAAAGCTTTGTCAGGCAAACCATCTCCTAATCCAACACCATATAATACTATATTGCCGGTCACTTTCTGTCCTGAGTTCGGGGTGCCTGTTCCGGCATATGTATAAATTCCTCCTCCGTCATTTTTTACCAGGTTGAACCTGTTGATGTAGTTATTTGATACTACTGTATTGTTCCCGTCAAACTTAATTCCGACATAACCTGTGTTTTCAATTGAATTGTATTGTATTAGGCTGTTTTCCCCATTGATATCCATTGCCATATAACCACCATCACTGTTCCCCCCCATGCCAATTATCAATCCAGAATTAAAGATTGTGTTACTTGTGACTGAGGCATTCGTGTGATCTCCATGGAGCTCAATGGCATGGTTATTACTATTATTAATTGTATTATTTGTTATTCTGCAATATGGTGAAGTACCGTTCCATGGACCAAAAACAGCAGTATTTCCAGTAAAGTTTATATTGCAATTCTGGACTGTTATATAATCTGAATTACTTATCTGAATTGCATATGTGTTGGCACCTTCAAAAGATATGTTGTCGAATGTGATATAGTTTACACCAAGAAGGTAAGCAAGCTGATCTGTTGTACTGACCTTAACTGTATAGCTGTTTGGATCTGCAGTTCCGAAGTACATATAGAAAGTGGAACCGTTATAATACCATTCGCCGGTTTTGTCGAGTGTTTCGAGATCATTCTGAATAAAATAGCCATATCCATCTCTTGGACTGTAATCCGATCCGGTCTTGTAGGTTAACCTGTTTCCTGAATGGTCAGTTATTATGTTCCTGTCATAAACAAAAGGAACTTTTCTTATTACAACCTCAGCTCCTGTCCAGTCGGGTGAAGAAGGTAAATCCGAATCTGTTATTGAAGTTGTTGAGACATGAGAATCAATATAAAGAAAGCCGGTATTAGGCCATCTGCCCATTGGTGTATTAGCATTGTTGACTGAAACAATGTTAGGGCTTGATTCACATGAAATTGTTTTAGAATAAATTCCCCGGCCATAGCTATTCCATCCTGATATGGATGCAAATCCGCTGATAACGGGATTTGCGCCCGATCCATAAGCGCTTATTGTAATGGGACTTCCCGATGATCCTGATCTGGAAATCCTGAGTGTACCATAAAAGATATCTCCTCTTTTGAACAGAATCCTGTCACCCGGATTAATGCCGGAAAATGCTGAATTAACTTTAGAAATTGATTGCCATGGAGTTGATGATGAAAGCCCGTTTGCCGAGTCATTACCCGAAGAACTTACATAATAATCAGTAGCTGAGGCAATAACACTTACCAGACATAAAAACACCATCAAAACCTTTCTCATAGATGTTTTTTAAGGATATTCAATTGACGAATGGAGATAAAAAATTGATTAACGCTGCAAATTAAACGATTAATTATTTAATTTGGTATAGGAGAGATATATTTTTTCAAACAATTTATCAAGACAACTTTTAACAAGATCTTGCCGGATCGATTCAAAACATTATTGATTTTATTAATGCTGTCATAATTTGCAGGTACGTAGATAGAATTTCAATAGGTACCTGTTTTAATAGAGCAGAAGGATTACCCAGTAGTATATCAGATCGAGGGTTTCAGTTATAGCCGCAAAGTGTTTCGATCTTTCTGAAATCTCATGACCTGATTCAGGAAGGGCTATAATCCCAATATTATATGATTTGCCAAGCACTTTTTTATATGTCATCCAGGTTCTGCGGGCATGAATTCCCATTGAAATAATATTTACATCTGAAACCTTCTGGCCCGATTCCAATAGCCAGTCCCTGAAAGCCAGAGCCCCGGTCAGAGTCCTGTTGATCCTTGTTTTGCTTCCTGTAACGGCAATTACCTTTGAAGAATCAATACCGCTGGCTATCAGTTTATTTCTTACAATTTCCGGATGAGATTCATAGTCATTAATGGTTCTGTCATTGCCACCTAGCATTCCGATATCAAAAACCGAATTGAACTGATAGGGAATTACGAGACTATCATCTATAATAATCTCTTTAATATATAAATTCCTGTCTCCTTTATCATCCAGATAATCATTTGTAAACTGGAACATCAGTGAGTCAATTTCAGCAAGAGGAGCATTCCATTCAACTTTATATTTCCCGGGCTTTTCATCGGCATTGAAGTCTGCAATTAATGAATCATTTATATAAAAATTGAAATGAGAACAATACTTACCACCCATTTTGCTTCGTGCAACTACTCCTATTTGATGGTGTCCATTATCATAGCCTTTTTTTGAGCTGAATCCCGGATAGAAAATAAGATACCCATTCATTGCAACCATGCAAAAATCGAGTTCGGAAGACTTAATGCCGGTTGTTACAATAAAATCATAACTGTGATTGTGTATCTCAATCTTTGCCATCTCAATTGCAGGATCGGGAAGCCATGACTCAATGATAAGCATGTTGGCTTCGACCTTCTGTGATTTCTCAAGATAGTGTTTAAGATCTGACCTGTTGATCAATAATATAGCAAATAACAAGAATGCTAATGCAAGAATTATTATGCCGATGACTACTATTTTTTTCAATACAGCCAGGTATTAAAAAGATTAAATTACTAAAAATTAAGAATCCCAAATTAAAACATTTTTCAAAATATAAAAATAACAGTAATAAATCGGGTTTTTTTTTGTTTTAATAGTGTAGATAAATTATTTAGAAAATACAGTCATTTGAATAAAATTGTCAAATCGGATCTATACCGTCATGAAAGGCTTTCCGGTCTTAAAGGGTTTATTCAAGGTTGGTTCATTCCAGGTTTCCGCTATACATATGTTTTTCGTAAAGTAACCATGCATTCCCGCTTTTCGTTTCAGGGTTTTTTTTTCAGGGTTCTTAAACGCAGATACCGTTTTAAATATGGATTTGAGATACATTCCGATGCCAGGATTGGACAGGGATTCTATTTATCAGGTCATTGCGGACCAATTGTAATCGGCCCTATTAAGATAGGGAAAAACTGTAATATCTCACATTCAGTTACCATAGGACGATCGTACAGGAACGGAATACTTGGCCGGCCTGAGATTGGCGACTATGTTTGGATTGGACCAGGTTCGGTTTTGGTAGGGAAAATTAAAATCGGCAATAATGTACTAATTGCTCCGAATTCTTTTGTGAATTTCGATATTCCGGATAACTCACTTGTTATCGGTAATCCGGCAAAAATTATTCAAAAGGAGAATCCAACAAAGAACTATATTAATGATATAGCATAAACTTAAAATTCACTCTGATCAGCAAATTAGTATTAATACTGTCCCTGTTTATCAATAAAAAATCAAAATGTTTAACACAAAGGAGATTCCGGCAAAAGACTTAATGCTCGATCTTTTAAGAGATCCTGAAAGAAAGTCTCTGTTTAGAATTGTTTCTGAGGTTCTTTCACTTGGCGTAAAATTCAGAAGGTTTCCCCGTCATTATTTCTCAAGATATTTATTTAAGGAGGGAAGGGACAATATTTCAGATTATTTTCCGGATCCTTTCCTTAACAGGATAAAGCCACTATTTAATGACAGGGAAGTAAGAGATGTAGTTGAGAATAAATTGTATTTCAATATTTTCTACAGTCAGTTTGGATTATGCCTTCCGAAAATTCTGATGTACAACCATAAAAACATATTTGTTGTTGATAATGAAGTTGTTAAAGTGAATAACATTAGTGATTTTATATCGCTGCTGACTCGAATTCACTCATTTTCGTCGACAAGTACACTTTTTGTAAAGAAAACTTTCTGGAGTTATGGTGGTGATCAGATTTATAAAATATCTCCTGCAACAATAGAAGAAGACCCAGAATTCCTTGCCAGTCTGTACCAGAATATACTAAAATCAGGATTCCTATTCCAGGAGACAGTTAAGCAGCATCCAGTCATGAACCAACTTAATCCGTCATGTCTTAATACAATACGACTTGATACATTTATTGACAAGGATGGAAATGTTGAAATAATTTCGGCCTTTATCCGGACAAGCATTAACAATTCATTCGTTGATAACATAAGTTCAGGCGGATGCCAGATATCTATCGACCTTGATACCGGCAGGCTTAATAAAACGGGTTTTTTGAGGCTAAAGGTTTATGGAGCTAAATTGTTAACTGAGCATCCTTTGACAAAAGTAGTTTTTAAGGATTTTAAAATACCATTTTTTGACGAGGTCAAACGGATAGTGATCAAAGCGGCTGAATTAATGCCATGCCTGCGACTCGTAGGATGGGATGTTGGAATCGGGGAAGATGGACCTGTGCTGATTGAAGGAAATTCTGATTATGATATGTCAGGTAATGATCTCTCCGATGGAGGATACCGTTCAAATGCGGTATTCAGGAAAGTCCTTGAGGAAATAAATTACCTTTAAAATAGAACCCGGGGAAAATCTTTAAAAGGCACAATTAATTAACGATTTACCGGTTATTATTAAAAGTTGAATGATTAATGGAATAAATAGTTATTAATATTATCCTGTTGATCAGAAATTACCGATCCTAAAATACTTTTTACTTATTTTTACATGACTTGAGATCCTGGATAATTTACGTGGCAAATTGTGCGTTTTACAAAAAGTAACAAATCCGGGAATATACTTCTGCTATTATTCAAACGTTGGTTTTGTCAATGTGACTGACCAAGCGAAGCTATAAGAATATCCTCTGAAAACCTGATCATAGATTAAAACCTTAAGATTAAATTACCAAGACAAATAAACCTAAATGATCAATTATTACTCCAAGGGAAAAAAACTTTTTAAGTCTTATTTCACTGAGGGTCATGAACGAAGTATAAAAGCCAAGAAAAATATACTTGGATCTTTTATGATCAAGGTTTGCAGTATTGGGATCAGCCTGCTGTTGGTGCCTCTTACAATAAACTATGTAAATTCATCCCGCTACGGTATATGGCTCACTCTTAGTTCTATTGTTGCCTGGTTGAGCTTTTTTGATATTGGTCTTACACAGGGGCTTCGTAATAAATTTGCTGAAGCAAGGGCTAAGAATGATGATTCGATCGCCCAGGTATATGTAAGCACAACCTATGCCCTGCTTGCAATTATTTTCGTGGTTATCTGGGTACTTTTCCTCATCTTCAATAATTTCCTGAACTGGTCCAGTATTCTCAATGTTTCAGTCGATATGAAGACGGAAGTATCAATGCTGGCTGTCATTGTATTTTCATATTTCTGTTTATCTTTCGTTCTAAAGATCATCACGACAATTCTGCTGGCTGACCAGAAGCCGGCAAAATCTTCCCTTATTGATCTGGTTGGTCAGGTATTCTCTTTAATATTTATATTAATCCTTGTTAAAACCACTCAGGGATCCCTTATAAAATTAGGTATTGCTCTTTGTATTTCCCCTCTGATTGCTCTGGTTGGAGCTAACCTGATATTTTTCTCCGGGGTTTATAAAAAGTACCGTCCGGTTATTTCTCTGGTAAGGTTTAAGTATGCAAAAGATCTTTTTAATCTTGGAGTCATCTTTTTCATTATTCAGTTTGCAGGGATTATTCAATATCAGACCGCAAATATTATTATCGCGAGAAATTTCGGAACGGTTGATGTGACATCGTATAATATTGTCTACAAGTACTTTAGTGTATTGAATATGATTTTTACAATTTTTATTACGCCATTCTGGTCCGCATCTACTGAGGCTTATCAAAAAAATGATATTCAATGGATAAAAAATGGGATTAAAAAATATAATCTGGTAAATATATTATTGGCGCTGGCAGGTCTTGTAATGCTGATTTTTTCAGGTACGGTTTACAGATTATGGCTGGGTGAAGGCAAGGTTGATATTGCATTTTCTCTGTCCCTATGGGGCTTTTTGTATTTCAACGTTCTGATGTTCAGTGGAAAATATGTTAACTTTCTGAATGGCATAAGTGCTTTGCGCATTCAGTTTATTGCCTGCATATTAAGTCCGTTTTTATATATTGCAATTGCAATTCTGTTAATCAGGAATTATCATATGGGTGTTTATTCACTTTTTATTGCTTCAATTATTGCCAATTTTAATGGGTTTATTTTAGCTCCGTTACAGTATCACAAGATCATAGTTGAGAAATCCAAATCAGCCATCTGGTATAAATAAACCGTGGTGATCGCATGACAAAAATTGTTCATATTCAGAAATCAGTACTTTCAACAGGCAGAGCCCCGTTAAGACTTCATAATGCAATGCTGGAAGAGGGTATTGACTCATCGATATTGTCATTGGATTTTGATGTAAACCTCACGGACAGGATAAAAGAAGCCGGTAGAAATTCAAGAATTAAGGCCAGATTGGATGATTATTTTCAATCGGTAATTACCTGTAAAGTAAAAAAACAGTTCGGATTATTTTCTTATGTTGTTATAGGATCGGATGTTTCGTCGCATGAATTAGTCAGGAACGCCGATATAATTTATCTGCACTGGGTTCAGGGGGGCTTTATGAGTTTATCAAACTATCGTCAGTTGGCAAGCCTTGGGAAGCCTGTAATAATTTTCATGCACGACATGTGGACAATCACTGGAGGATGTCACCATAGTTTCGATTGCGAAAAGTATACGGAAAATTGTTTCAAATGCCAGATGTTTCCTGAAAACTCATTGATTGACTGGGCTCACATTGAATTCGGAAAAAAAAAGAAACTTTATTCAGATTTTAAAAATTTCTATTTTGTATCACCAAGCAAATGGCTTTACAATTGCGCCAGACAATCATTCCTTACAATTGACAAGCCTGTTTTTCACATCCCTAATATAGTAGACACAAGGCTTTTTAAACCAATCGGCAGGAAGTTTGCAAGGAAAGTTCTGAACATTGATGAGAATGAGACGCTGGTTTCTTTTGGTGCATTCTCGATCTCCAGTGCCTACAAGGGATGGGAAGAACTTCTTAAAGCACTTAAAATACTCAGTTCAAACAGATCATATAAAGACCTGACAGTGTTGGTATTCGGAGCTGGATTTGACAGTGAAATTGCCGATAAAGTCCCGTTTAAAACACGGTTTATGGGCTTTTTAAAGGACGAATACTCAACGGTTCTTGTTTACAATTCGATCGATGTTTTTGTTACGCCTTCTCTGGCAGACAACTTTCCTACAACGGTTCTGGAATGTCAGGCTTGCGGCACTCCGGTTGTTGGTTTTGATGTAGGCGGGATCCCTGATATTATAAAACACAAGGAAAATGGGTATCTTGCGAGATACAGGGATCCGGAAGATCTTGCCAACGGTATCAGCTATTGTCTGGAAAATAAAACAAAAGGTTACTTGCTGCCATCATTTGAAACAGGAAATTTAATCAGGAAACATCTGGATCTTATAGCATCGGTTACCGAATAAAGGAACCGGAGAAAACATTATGGCAGAAAATTGCAAAACAGTATTAGAAGAACACGTTGACAGAACATCTGTTGCTGCAATAAATTTATTCTGGCTTGGATTTATAATTTATGCCGTCAGTTATACAATTTCAGCCACTGATGAGGTCAATTATGTGGTTTGCAACGTTTTCCAGTTGCTGGGATTATTCATGCTCCTCCCATCTTCAGTCATATTGATCTATCTGAAAATTGACAATAGTTTTCTCAGGATAATATTTTTTACCTATATTTTATGGCAGGTTGCGATTGTCATAAGAGGGATTGAATTCGATTATCAAGTGGCCAAGCAATTGCTATTTGATCCTAATTCCGGTATTTTTCTTTATTTGGCTCCTCTAATAATGCTGATCCCGGTAAATATAACTTTCCTTAAAAAGATCTTCCAGACAATTGTTGTGTTAAGTATCTTTTTCATTTTTTACGATATGATTTTCATCAGGCAGCTTCTTTACCCAAGCGAGAACATGAGAAGCCAGGCTATGTTTGAATACTTTACACAGCAGCTCAGCCTTTGCGGTGGTTTTTTACTGCTTACTTATTTTTATCATTCAAGAAAAACTAATCTTTTTATACTTTTTACCATGGTCGCAACCTTTGTTCTTGCAGTAATCAGGGCAAGGAGAGGATTGATTTTCATGACCTTCAGCATGCTGTTCTTCAGTTACTTAATATATCATTATATAAACAAGACAAAAGTGGTTAATATGGTACTGTCAGTATTTCTTATAACGATAGTAACTTTTGTTGCAATAAGAGTCTATAATGAAAATCGCAAGGACACATTCAGCCTTATAACCGAACGTATTAATCAGCGAACACGATCTGAAGTGCTTAAGTACTATTACAGGGATATGCAGGCAAAAGACTGGATTATTGGCAAGGGTTTGAATGGTGAATACTTTTGTCCGGGTGTCACTGAAGGTGTCGGCAAGATTACTGTTTACAGGAGAGTTGTTGAGACCGGATACCTTCAGGTGATCCTGAATGGGGGGCTGATAAATCTTATTCTTCTCCTCCTGATTGCGATTCCCGGTATGATCAGGGGGATATTTTATTCTAAAAATATTCTTTCCAAGGCAGCCGGTATCTGGATCTTTCTATTCCTGTTATACATGTATCCGGGAACAATAACCAAGTTTTCAATGCACTATCTGCTTGTCTGGATTTCAATAGGCATCTGTTATTCAAATCAGATTTGCAGCCTGTCGGATGAAGCAATAAGGGAACTGTTCACAACAAAGCAGAACCTTGTCAGACAGAACCAGCAATAATTCTATTTCTGATTTTTAACATGTCTTTTCGAAGGATTTTAGTATTTGGTCAGCCGTTTAATAATTACTCAGGAGGAGGTATTACCCTGACGAACCTTTTCAAGGGCTGGCCAAAAGATAAAATTGCTGTAACATATCTGGGCCATGGGTTGGTAAATGTCACCACAGATGTTTGTGATACATATTATCAGCTTGGGAAGGAGGAGCATAGGTGGAAATTTCCATTTAATTTGTTTCAAAGGGAATTTTCATCAGGTATTAAGTCATTTGAGGATGGAAAAGATATTCCGGTAAATTCTGCCCAAAAAGGTTTCCGGCATAAGGTTGTAAACGATTATTTTTATCCCTTTTTACGCTATGCAGGATTATTCCATTTTACAACTGCGCTCACACTTTCGGATAAGTTTAAAAACTGGGTCGCCGAATTTGATCCTGAGATAGTTTATCTTCAGGTAGCGGCACGTGATGAAATAGTTTTTGCGAAAGATCTTATTGATCATTTGAGAGTACCATCGGTTATTCACTTTATGGATGACTGGCCGTCCACAATAAGCAGCCGGGGCCTCTTTAAAGGATACTGGTCACATAAGATAGATACGGAATTAAAATCTCTCCTTGATAAGGTGGATCTGCACCTGAGCATAAGCGACGCAATGTCGGATGAATACCAAAAAAGATATAAAAAGAAGTTCTTCCCGTTTCATAACCCGATTGAAGTTGAATTATGGGCCCCATTTACAAAGAAGAATTTTAATATAGATAAGAAACACGTCAATATTCTTTATTCAGGGAGGATTGGCGATAATGGCATTGCGGAATCAGTTGTTGAAGTTGCGTCGGCAATTGATTCGATGCAAGAAGGAGAAGCAAATATAAAACTGCATATCCAGACTCCGACAAAGGACAGCAGGATAATTGACAGACTTAACAGATTCAAGTGCGTCGTATTTAATCCATATGCTGAATATAGCCAGATTCCAAAGATCTTTTCAGGTGCTGACATACTGCTCCTTGCAAATGATTTCAGCTCTATGGGCTTAAAATACCTGAGGTTTTCAATGCCGACAAAAGCATCTGAATATATGATCTCGGGAACCCCTGTTTTAGTTTATACACCTCAAGTGGCAGCTGTTTCGCAGTTCTTCAGCAGAAATGAATGCGGATATTGCGTTTCCATGCAAAACAGGGAGGAAATTGTTAAGGCGATAAGGTATCTCTTAAATAATGAGGAATATCGAAAAATGATCAGCTTTAATTCGGTCAGGCTTGCGAAAGAGAGATTTGCTGCAGAAAAAGTACGTAATCAATTCCAGAATTATTTAATTAATCTAGTTAATCAAGATAATTATGTTTAATGACAAGATCCTTTTAATTACAGGAGGCACAGGATCATTTGGCAATGCGGTACTCCGCAGATTCTTAAATTCTGATATCAGAGAAATACGCATTTTCAGCCGCGATGAGAAAAAGCAGGATGATATGCGTCAATTTTACGGCAATGACAAAATCAAGTATTACATCGGCGATGTACGGGATTATGAGAGCATTAAGAGCGCGATGAAGGGTGTCGATTTCGTTTTTCAGGCAGCAGCTTTAAAACAGGTTCCCTCATGCGAATTCTTCCCCACCGAAGCAGTAAGAACAAATGTACTGGGCTGTGAAAACGTCCTTAATGCAGCTCTGGAAAACAATGTCAGCAGGGTCATTGTGCTAAGTACCGACAAAGCTGTATATCCTATTAATGCCATGGGTATGTCAAAAGCCCTGAGCGAAAAAGTGATGATCGCAAAATCGCGCAGCCTGATAAACACCGATCAGGTCTTCTGCGGGACCAGATATGGTAACGTAATGGCTTCAAGGGGTTCTGTAATACCGCTTTTCGTGGACCAGATCAAAAAAGGGGGGCCCTTAACCATAACAGATCCCCAGATGACAAGGTTTATGATGACCCTCGACGGGGCAGTCGATCTTGTGATCTTCGCTTTTCAGAACGGTAAGCCGGGCGATATCTTTGTTCAGAAAGCACCTGCGTCAACAATTGAAGTCCTGGCAAAAGCCTTGCTGAAGTTGTATAATGCAAATAATCCGGTAAAAATAATAGGGACAAGGCATGGTGAAAAGCTTTATGAAACACTGGTTAACAGGGAAGAGCTTGCCAAGGCTGAGGACCTTGGAAATTATTACAGAATACCGGCTGATACCCGCGATTTAAACTATAACCGGTACTTTGTTGAAGGTGAAACACAGATTGCGCAAATAGAAGAATATACATCCCATAATACACACAGAATGAATCTTGAAGAGACACAGGACCTTCTGCTCCAGCTTGATTCAATCAGGGATGATATTAAGAAACTTAAGTAAAATAATCCTAATAACCTGAATTTGGAGAAGAAGTTGAAAAGGGATCATCCTGAAAACATTTTAATTACATCATCAAATTTTCCAAGGGGATCCGCTGCTGCAAACTACTTAAATCTTTTTTGCAGGGGAATTGTAATGTCGGGTTCCGGCATTGAAGTTTTTATCCTTAAAGGATACTTCCTTAAAGGACGTAAGACCAGCGATGCCAAAATAAATAAAACTGATTACGGAATTAATTATACATATCTTGCTTTTGTCAACAGGTCTTCAAACGGGATACTGAAAATAGTCGGCGATATATACGGCTTATTCTCACTGATATGCCTCCTCTTTTCTTTGTTCAAAAAAAGAAAGAACACTACTGTTTTTTGCTATAACAATGAAATACAGCACAGTCTCCTTCTTAATCTTTATTGCAGGCTTACAGGAATAAAAATTGTAACATTTGTCCCTGAATATTATGATATTTCTGAATTTTCCGGGAATATATTACGCAAGCTTAGATGGTACGGGTTCTTACTGAATTTTAATTATATAAACAGGCTCTCGGATAAATTGATAGTATTCAGTAAATATATTAAGGCAAAGTATCTTGAAAAGAAGTATCCGGAACATAACATTCTTGTGCAGCCTAATCTGACAGACTTTGAATTCTGGAAAAAAGATGAAGACGACCAGAGCTATACAATTGGATACAGCGGAACGCCATACAAAAAAGACGGTATAGAAGATCTTCTTTCGGCGATAGGATTGCTAAAGAAAAAAAATATTGAAGCAAGAGTCCTTATCATAGGAGATGTAGTTAATGAGAAATCGATTATTCCTTCATTGAATGAATTTTGCAATACGCTTGGAATAAGTAAACTGGTTACGTTTACGGGACATGTGCCCATCGATGAAGTAAAAGACTGGCTGAACAAATGCAAAATCCTTGCGATAACAAGGCCTAATATTGTTCAGGCCGTTGCAGGGTTTCCAACCAAAATCGGAGAATATTTTGCCTGCAGGAAGACGGTCCTTTCAACCAGGGTAGGAGATGTGAGCAATTATTTCGTTGACAGGAAGGAGATTGTATTTGCAGAATCCGACAACCCGCAGTCGATTGCCGATAATATTGAATGGATATTAAAGAATCAGGAAGCTTGCAGGATCATTGCATTGAATGGTTTTAACAAAGCAAGGGAACTGCTGGATTTCAGGATTAAGGTCCCCGAGATGATGGCCTTTGTCAAAAAAAATCCATAGATTCATAAATAAGTTCCTTTATTCAGAAATAGTGGCAAAGAAAATCTTAAGCGTCGGCCATATGCAGTTCCCTCTTGGTCAGGCCCAGGTCCAGAGGCAATTGCTGATTGCAAAGGCGATCATTCTTGAAGGATTTGATGTTACAGTTCTTTGCCGTTACGGGATTCACAGTGAGTCAGACGGGATAAGTAATGAGGGCTTTTTCGAAGGTGTTCACTACATATATTGCTCAGGCACTTCCATAAGGCCTGATGGGATCTTCAGAAGGAATCTTTTAAAACTTAAAGGAGTGTTCAATGAATACAGATACTACAGGAAGTTTTCAAAAAACGGCCAGCTTGCCGGAGCTCTTGTAAGCACAAACAGGTTTTATAACATACTCTTCTATTATTTGCTTGGAAAAATATTCGGAATCATAACCGTTGTAGATAATGTAGAGTACTGGACTGCAAACAAGAGCATAAAAGGATGGATCCGCTTTGATAAATATCTCTATGATAAGTTATACTTTCATTTTACAGATAAAATAATCTGCATAAGTGATTTCTTAATCAGCAAGGTGAATACAGTCAGGAAAGGTAAAATTCTTAAGATCCCCTCAATTACGGATTTCGATAAATTCATTAATCCCGGCACTAATACCCTTGTTAATGCAAAATATTTTTTGTTCTGTGGTTCTAAGGCTTATTCTGAAATAATTGATTTCGTGATTTCATCTTTTGAGATACTGAATCACAGAGATCTCGCTCTTGTCCTGGTCACGGCTAAAACCCCGGGTCTGATTGAAAGAATCAATAAAAGTAAATTAATGGATCGGATACAGGTGATGACGGATATCCCCTATAACGACCTGGTTAATTTATATACAAACAGTGAGGCTTTGATCATTCCGATGAGGAACAATAATCAGGACAAGGCCAGATTCCCTCACAAAATTGGTGAATATTGTGCTGCGGGCAGACCCATTATAACCAATAAAGTTGGAGAAATAAATAATTATTTTAATGAATCCAACTCATATTTATGCTCTGAATATAACACCAGGGAATATGCGGAAGCAATGAGTAGAATTATTTCTGACCCTGTGCATGCACAGAAAGTGGCTGAGCAAAGCTTCCAGACTGGATTGAAGCATTTCAATTACAAATCATATTCAAAAGCATTAGTTAATATTTTTGATAAGAAATGAAGATACTTCAGTTTATTTTTGAACTCGTCCCGGGAGGAGCTGAACGGTTTGTTGTAGATCTGACTAACGAATTATCGAAAGACTGTGAAATGGCTCTTTATACTTTGCGGGATGATACTCTTGGGAATAGCGGATTTTATTTGCCTGAGATAAGTGATAAAGTCAGATATAAAAACCTTAAGGTCAAACCGGGTTTTAATCCGTTTCTAGTCCTGACTTTTTATAAAATACTAAAGAATGAAAAACCCGATATAGTTCATTGCCATCTGAAACTTGTATATTACTTTTTCCTGTTATCAATTTTATTCAAAAATAAAATCAGGTTTTTTTATACCATTCACAATTCAGCTGAAACAGAAGTTAAACCTGGACTTGAAAGAGCAATAATGAGGTTTTTTTTCAAGCACAGGTATTTCGTTCCGGTTGCAATTTCCGATGAAACGAAAGCCTCGTATCAACGTTTTTACAAACTTAAGGACTTACCGGTAATTTACAATGGCCGTAAATTTGACGGCAAAACACCCGGATATGAATGTGTAGTCAATGAGATTTCTGAACTTAAGCCAACTAGCAGAACTAAGGCTTTTTGCCATATTTCAAGATATGATGAAAAACAGAAGAATCATAAGATGCTGGTGTCCGTATTCAACAGACTGGAAACGGAGAATTATGATGTTGTTCTACTGATTATAGGTGAGGGCTTTGAAAGAGCCTTAGAGCTTAAAAAGCTTGCAAATAAGAACATACATTTTATAGGAATAAAGCCTAATGTGCCTGATTACCTGTACGCCTCAGATGCTTTCTGTTTAAGCTCCAATTTTGAAGGAATGCCCATTTCACTTATTGAAGCTTTTGCATGCGGGTGTCCTTCGATCTGCACGCCGGTAGGAGGTATTGTCAATTGTGTGAAACACGGGGAGACAGGATTTCTTTCAAAAAGCCTGTCTGAGGATGATTATCTCGAAGCGGTGAAGCAATTCCTAAGCTCATTCAGCTCAATTGATAAAGATAGGCTTGTAAGGTTTTATTACGAAAATTTCAGCATCGAACAATGTACAAAAAGCTATATGAATTTATATAATAGTTAGTAATGAGGATTATTCTGTCCAACAAATTCTACTATACCCGCGGTGGGAGCGACATTTATATGATCGAACTCGAAAGAGTATTAAAAGAGCATGGCCATGAGGTTGCAGTTTTCTCAATGCAGCATCCATTGAACAAGAAATCGGAATTCGAAAGATTCTTTCCGGGGGAAGTTGATCTTAACAATAAGAATCTAGGCAAACTGATTCCTTCTTTATTACGCCCTTTCGGCTCAGCGGAAGTTCGTATAAAATTTAATAAGCTGCTTGACGATTTTAAGCCCGACATTGTTCATCTGAATAATATTCACTCACAATTGTCTCCGATCATTTCTATTCTTGCAAGGAAACTTAATGTACCAGTTATATGGACGCTGCATGATCATAAACTTCTATGTCCGAGGTACGATTGCATGCGCAACGGCAAACCATGTGAATTATGCTTTTCCGATAAATTTAATGTGATGAGATACAGGTGTATGAAGCGAAGTTACACAGCCAGCTTAGTTGCATACGCGGAGGCAGTTCTATGGAACAGGGAAAAAATAAGCAGATCAACTAATATTTTTATTTGCCCGAGCAAATTTCTTTTAAACAATATGATCAAAGGAGGTTTTAGAGCAGAACAGCTTGTATCTATGTCTAATTTTGTCGATGGAAAAAAATTTTCCGGGGTCGTTGAAAAAAGGGAAAAATACTATTGCTACGTTGGGCGTCTATCCCCTGAGAAAGGTATAGATACTTTGCTAAAAGCAGCAACAGAACTGCCTCAATACCCGTTAAAGGTAATCGGGACAGGACCTCTGGAGCTTGCGCTGAAGTCAAGGTACCAATCAAAACACATTGAATTTATGGGATTCAGGGAATGGGGAGATTTAAAAACTATCCTTGGCACCTCAACAGGCATGGTGATTCCTTCTGAATGTTATGAGAATAATCCTTTGAGTGTAATTGAATCACTGTGCCTTGGCACTCCTGTTTTAGGTTCAAGAATCGGTGGAATACCTGAATTAATAACAGTCGGGAAAAACGGATCAGTTTTTGAACCCGGGAATGTTATTGACCTCCGGAATCAAATAATACGGTTATTTGAAACAAATGATAAATATGAATATGCAGAAATTGCTTCTGAAGCTAAACCCAGATTCATGTCTGGAAATTATTATGATAAATTGATTAAGATATATAATCAACTTCAGTCATCCAGGAATCAGGAAAGTTAAAAAAAGAGAACAATTAAGA
The DNA here is from genome assembly GCA_038252165.1 of Bacteroidales bacterium. Taxonomy (GTDB): domain Bacteria; phylum Bacteroidota; class Bacteroidia; order Bacteroidales; family VadinHA17; genus LD21. The sequence goes on from JBBSAP010000049.1 coordinate 15,818, forward strand.
TGAAAATCATACTGGTCAATTACAGGTATTTCGTCACGGGAGGGCCTGAGCGATATCTTTTCAATGTGAAGGCCCTTCTGGAGAAAAATGGCCACACAGTTATACCTTTCAGCGTAAAGCATAAATTGAATTCGTGCAGTGATTATGAAAAATATTTTATCAGTCCGTTGGGAAAGGGTGATGTAACATATTTCAGTGAAAGCAATAAAACCAGCATCAAAGAAATATTCAGCTTTTTTTCAAGGATGTTCTATTCTTTTGAGGCCCGAAAAAAATTCAGGAAGCTGATTATCGATACAAATCCCGACCTGGTTTACGTGCTTCATTATCAAAATAAACTCTCGCCCAGTTTTATTGGTGTAGCAAGGAAGTATAATTTGCCTGTAATACAACGGGTATCCGATTTCGGTCATATATGCGCAAACCAGTTATTTTACAATTACACGCTTAATGCCGTATGCGAACGTTGTCTTGAGGGAACCAAGTTAAACGCGGTGAAATATCGTTGTGTCTATAATTCAATGTTATATTCCCTTATAAAGATATCTGCCTTAAAATTTCATGAAATTCTGGGAATAACTAAAAAGATTGATGCATTCGTTGTTCCTTCGAAATTTACAATGTCGAAGCTTGCGGCCTTCGGGATTCCGGAATCAAAGCTTTATAATATTCCAACCTTTTTTTCTTTTTCCAGAGCTGAAGAAGATTTAGGAGAATTTAAAGTAAAATATGGTAATTATGCGTTATATGTGGGAAGAATTGAGGAGGAGAAAGGCGTTATGACGCTTGTCAGGGCTTTCGAAGATACAGAAATGCCTTTGAAGATTATAGGTTATTCCTCCAGGGGATATGACCAGAAAATAAAAGAATATCTGACCGGGAAAGATCACAAAATAGAATTTGTCGGGAAACAATCTTTTGAAAAAATCATGGAATATTTAAGTGAGTGCGCTTTTACAGTTTGTCCTTCAGAATGTTATGATAATTTTCCGAATTCAGTTATTGAATCATTTGCGTTTAAGAAAGCAGTTGTCTGTGCTAATCTGGGAAGCCTTAAGGAGATGGTTGAACACAACAAAACCGGGCTGTTATATGAACCATTTGATTATCTTAAACTCAGGGAACATTCCTCCTTCCTGTTTTCCCATCAGGAGGAATCAGTCAGAATGGGTAAGGCTGGTGGGATAATGGCCGAGAACACTCTTTCCGAGGCAAATCATTATAATTCAATAATTACCCTCTTCAGGAAGTATGTAGCTGAAAAATCTTAAAACCTTACCTGTTAGAAATTTGGCTTACTTATCTTATTAAAAAAATTGGAATGAACGGAACCGCAACTTTACCAACTGATGTTTCTGTAATTACAACATATCGATGCCAGATGCGCTGTAAAATGTGCAATATCTGGAAATATCCCACGGATGAAAAGAAAGAAATCACGCCAGGGGACCTTGAAAAGCTGCCCTCCCTGAAGTTTGCCAATGTAACGGGAGGAGAGCCATTCCAGCGTCGCGATCTGGAAGAACTGATTGCTGTTCTTTTTACGAAAGCACCCAGGGTTGTAATTTCAACTTCCGGTTGGCATTATGACAGGATAATAAAGCTTGCAGAGAAATTCCCAAAGATAGGTATCCGGGTCAGCATTGAAGGTCTGTCGCAACGGAACGATGAATTAAGAGGCCGTCAGGGAGGATTCGATAACGGATTGAAAGTTCTTCTCAAGCTCCGCTCCATGGGTGTAAAGGATATCGGCTTCGGCATCACCGTTTCAAATCAGAATTCTGAGGATATGTTATGGCTGTACCGTTTAGCCAAAGAGATGAAACTGGAATTTGCCACAGCCGCATTCCATAATTCCTTCTATTTTCACAAGGATGACAACGAAGTGACAAACAGGGAGATCGTGACAAACCAATTTGAAGAGCTTATAAATAACCTGCTGAAGGAAAACAATCCAAAAAGCTGGGCAAGGGCATTTTTTAATCTTGGTTTAATAAATTACATAAAGAGGGGAAAGAGGATGCTTCCCTGCGAAGCCGGGCTTGCAAACTTTTTTGTGGAACCATATGGAGATATTTATCCCTGCAACGGACTTGAAGACAGAATATGGAAGGAAAGCATGGGTAACCTTCATGATTTCTCAACCTTTGAAGAACTTTGGAACAGTGAACAGGCAATAAGAGTCCGCGATCTTGTGAAAGTTTGCCCTAAGAATTGCTGGATGGTTGGCTCTGCTGCTCCTGTAATGAAGAAATATATAAAATATCCTGCCGGGTGGATTATTAAAAATAAGTATAAATCCATCATGGGCAGGAAGATCAGTTGCGATCGGATTCCTTATTACAATGTTGGACAGAATCCATTGCAGGGGGACCTGGATTATACAAGAATGAACCCTTTTTCAGATAATAACGGTGTAAAGCCGGATTCAAACCTTCCTTTGATTGAATCATAACCCTTTGATTCAAAAATCGACTTAAAACTGTAGGATATTTCAAATATGAAGATAGTTGTAATTGGCACCCGGGGTATTCCAAATATCCAGGGTGGAGTTGAGACTCACTGCGAGGAATTATATCCGCGGATGGTGGGTTTGAACTACGAAATTCATCTTATCAGAAGAACATGCTATGTTCCTCCGGATGATAAACTTACTGAATACAAAGGTGTTCAGCTACATAACGTTTATACTGTAAGGAAGATAACCACTGAAACGGTTTTACATACATTCCTGGCCGTGCTATGGGCAAGGAAACATGGTACAGATATTCTTCACATACATGCCATAGGCCCGGCTATATTCACTCCATTTGCCCGTTTGCTGGGCCTTAAAGTAGTTTTTACTCATCATGGGCCTGATTACGATCGTGCCAAATGGGGTCCTGTTGCCAAATTAGTACTCAAAGCCGGAGAGCGCCTTGGAACTGCCTTTGCAAATGAGATAATTGTAATTTCAGAGGTGATAAAAGATCTGCTTGAAAATAAATATAAACGATATGACACCAACCTCGTTTTTAATGGAGTCAATCAACCCGTCCTTTCCCAAAAAACTGATTTTATAAAATCGCTGGGCCTTAAACCCCAAAAGTACGTCTTTACTTTAGGCCGCTTTGTCGAGGAAAAGGGTTTTGATTTACTTATGAAAGCGTTTAATGACTTGGATCAGAATGAGTACCGGCTCGTAATTGCAGGTGATGCAGATCATGAGATCCCTTATACAAAACAACTGAAAAAACAGGCTGCGATGAATAATGTTGTTTTACCTGGCTTTCTGAAGGGAGAAAAGCTGCATCAGCTTTTCACACATGCCCGTCTGTTCGTTCTGCCTTCATTTCACGAAGGCTTGCCAATTTCGCTGCTCGAGGCCATGAGCTACAGACTCCCCGTTCTGGTAAGTGATATACCCGCCAATAAACAGGTTTCACTACCCGGGAATATGTATTTTACTTCAGGAGATGAGAAGTCCCTTAAGAACGAACTGGAAAAGATCCTTCAGCAGAAATTTGAACCTGTTGATTACGACATGACTCCTTACGACTGGGACAAGATAGCACTCCAGACAGATGCTGTTTACAGGAAAGTAGTTCATAAGAAATGAGTTTGAAACTGAAAATAGGGATAATGATTGACAGCTTTCATGTGCCTGCATGGAAGTATGATGTTATTAAAGAGATATCTGATTCAGATTTTGCAGCTGTTGCTGTTGTGATCAAAAACAGTGCCGGGCAAGCTGCAGATAAGAGTAAAATCAATCCGGGGCTGCTGGTTTACAGACTTCATAAACGACTTGATAAGATCATATTTGGAAACAGAAATGATTATTCGCAAATGAAAGATATCAGGGCTTTGATAATGAATGTACCTGAGGTTTCCATAAACGGTGGGGAGAAGGATGATTGCGTGGAGCTTCTGAAGGAAGACATTGAGGAAATAAGTAAATATAATCCGGATGTAATTTTAAAATTTGGCTTTCGGTTCCTTAGCGGCCGGATATTAAAGGTACCTGTTTATGGAGTATGGTCGTACACAATGGATAACTTTGATAGTGAAAGAACCGGTATTACAGGATATTATGAGGTGGTCAGGAACAATCCGGTGACAAAATCAGAACTGGTAATTTTAGGTGAGTGTGCAAAAGAAAACTATTTAATCTCAGATGCCTGGGAATCAACCTGTTCGTATTCAATCCATATGAACAGAGACAGACTGTTCCGGAGATCATCATTATTCACAATCAGAGTGTTACTTGGGATCCATCAGTATGGAAAAAGTTATCTTGAGGATCTCATCAAAGCGCATGACATAAATGATGGAAATGAAGGCCTGAGATTGGCTGTTCCTTCGTTTACCTCTTCAGTCAGGAATTTTGCCGCAGCAATAATGATTTTTTCACGCAAATCGCTTAAAAAAGTATTTTATTCTGATCCTTTTTCATGGGTTCTTCTTTTCAAAATTAAGGATAGTAAAGACTTCCTGGATAATTCATATTCGAGTTTTAACAAATTGCAGCCCTCCAAAGACAAATTCTGGGCAGATCCTTTCGTAATAAGCAGGGACGACAGGTATTTTATTTTTGTTGAAGAATTTATTTATGCCAGAAATAAAGGGCATATCTCTGTTCTGGAACTTGATAAGGAAGGCAGGCTTTTAAATGTTCAGAAGATTATTGACAAACCATACCATATGTCTTACCCATTCGTTTTCGAATCGGGAGGCACTTATTACATGATTCCTGAAACAGGAGGGAATCGTACGATAGATCTCTACAAATGTGTTGACTTTCCTGGCAACTGGGTGTTTGTACGAAATATTATGAAAGATGTGAATGCAGTTGACACGACTCTCTTTAAATACAATGACAAATGGTGGCTTTTTACAGTTATAGATGAAATCAACAGTTCATTGGATGGCAGCCCGGAGTTGTTCCTTTTCTTTACTGATAATATCCTTTCAGGTACCTGGACGAGCCATCCTTTAAATCCGGTCGTTTCAGATATAAGAATTGCACGACCCGCAGGCAAAGTCTTCACCCATAATGGAAATATTTACAGACCCTCCCAGGATTGCGCGGGCCGGTATGGAAAAGCATTTAACATAATTCAGATACTTGTACTTTCTGAAACTGAATATAAGGAAGTTCAGGTTAAAAAGGTAGAACCTGACTGGGATGCTGATCTTAAAGGGACTCATACTTTTAATTCTGATGAGAGATTTACAATAATTGATGCTTATTCAATGCGCAGGAGACCATTATTAAACTGATAAATGGTTTGTAGTCACATAATTTTCATTTGACATATGGACAGAGTTACTAAAGCAGATCTTTTTCGCTATGGCGGACTAAAGGGTACTAAGGGGTTTATAAAAGGTTGGTTTGTTACCGGATTTCGATACACTTATTTGTTAAGGAAAATTATCCTGCACAGAAAGTTTACATTAAGAGGCATTTATTACAGAATATTGAGACGGCTTTTTGCATATAAAGAATTCATCATCAGTCCGGAGGCGCAGATAGGCGAAGGCTTTTATCTTTATCATCGCGGGACTGTATATATAGGTCCTGTGAAAATCGGTAAAAACTGTTGTATTTCTCACAATGTCACTATTGGCAGAGCCTATAAAAATGGACAGATCGGCCGTCCGACTATTGGGGACAATGTATGGATAGGACCAGGGGCAGTCGTGGTAGGTAAAATCAATATCGGCAACAATGTATTTATCGCTCCCAATTCAGTTGTTAATACTGATGTTCCTGATAATGCTATGGTTGCAGGATTCCCTGCACGATACATCATTAAAGAAGATCCGAACAGGGACTGGGTAAATGATATTCTGGACTAAAACCTTACCAGTCAGTAAATAATGACAAAACGCTTAATTGTTACGGGAGCTGCCGGATTCATAGGATCAACGCTTACAGACAGCTTATTGAATAGTGGATCCTATGTACTTGGAATAGATAATTTTGATCCCTATTATGATAAAACCATAAAAGAAAGGAACATCGCATCTGCTTTGAAAAACAAAAGGTATCGATTCATGGAAGGTGATATCAGGGATTCAGAATTTATTGACAGCTGCTTTTCCGGTTTCAAGCCCGATACTATTGTTCATCTTGCCGCTAAAGCCGGTGTAAGACCATCACTGAGTGACCCCGGATCGTATTTTGATGTCAATGTAACAGGCACTCTGAACATTCTTGAAATGATGAGAAAAAACAGTATCAGAAAAATGATATTTGCCTCTTCCTCATCAGTTTATGGAAATAACAAAAAGGTCCCGTTTTCTGAGAATGATAATGTTGATTATCCAATATCACCTTATGCAGCATCCAAAAAAGCAGGCGAGCTTTTATGTCATACTTACCACCATCTGTATAATCTGGACATATTCTGCCTGCGCTTTTTTACTGTATATGGCCCAAGGCAGCGTCCTGACCTTGCTATTCACAAATTTGTTAAGGCATTGTTAAATGATGAAGTGATCACTCTTTACGGGGATGGTACCACATCGAGGGATTATACCTTCATCGATGATATCGTAAATGGCATTTCGGCCGCAATTGAAAGGGTGGAAGGATTTGAAATCTTTAACCTGGGCAATTCGAGGCCTGTATCCCTGAGTGGACTTGTGAGTTTACTTGAGAAATCGTCAGGCAGGGAGGCCCATCTTAAGTATTTGCCGATGCAGGATGGGGATGTCGGAAGAACATTTGCAGATATCTCCAAAGCCAGGACCGGACTCAGTTTTAATCCTGAAATCGATCTTGAGACGGGTATTAAGAATTATCTGCAATGGTTCAGAGGATCCATGGCAGATGGTGGAAGCCCTGAATCTATGATATAATAATCTGATTATCAATATCTATGCCAGGAATTATTATATTTGAATAAAACATGGTAATTTAGCGTGAGCTTAGGAGCTGTCTGTGAGGGGAGAGTCAGGTTTCGTAGTTTAGTTAGTTTAGTGAACATAGAATGATGCATATCGCAATCATCTGCAAAACATTTCTGAAGGGAGGAGCCGAAAAACAGGCTCTGATCCTGACTAAATTGCTTGCGGATAAAGGAATAGATGTAATTCTGGTAAACTGGTACGGGGAAAAGATTGATCAGCGGAATCTTAAATTCATCAGTGATAATTCTATCCGTTATTATCCTATGAGCGGAACCTACATGAAGAAGCTGACTAAGTTCCAGAAAATATTGAAGCATGATGAAATATCGATACTCATTTCTTACCTGACACTTGCTAATTTCGTTTCAGGAGTAAGCAAGATACTGAACAGGAATATTATAACCATTGGTGGTATAAGGAATGAAAGGCTTCCTTATTACAAGTTCCTGCTTGAAAAGCTGATTCACAATTATCTTAATGATGCAACGGTTTTTAATAATTATTCTGCAAAAGAAAAATTTGAAAGGAGAGGGTTCAATCCCGATAAAGTATATGTAATCCAGAATGCCATTGAGTTAAAAAATCCACAACTGGATCCAAAGTCATCCAATGGTGAAATTAAAATTATTACTGTAGGCCGGTTTGTTAAGCAAAAAGACTATGGAACAGCTCTGAAATCTTTCAGAAATCTCGTTGAAAGAAACAGCGACAGGGAATTCAGGTATTACATTGTCGGCTATGGTCCCCTTGAAAAGGATGTCAGATCGATGGCTGAACAGCTGAATATTGAAAATAAAATAAAAGTATTTATAAATCCACCCGATGTTCCCTCTATTCTTAAAAGCAGTGACATTTTTTTAAGCACATCGCTGTTCGAAGGCGTTTCAAATTCTATTATGGAGGCTCTGGTAGCAGGATTACCGGTTGTTGCGACAAATGTCGGAGATAACAGTTACCTTGTTAAGGATGGAAAGAACGGCTTTCTGGTTCCGTGCAGGGATGTTGAAACCATTGTTGACAAACTCGAATATTTGTCAGCTTCAGCAGAT
>JBBSAP010000050.1:0-23566 GCA_038252165.1 Bacteroidales bacterium
AATTAGTGTTGTTTTACGATTGTTTTGAGTACTGAGGTATTCAAGCGCCATTCCCAGAGAACCCGGATCGGAATTATAAAAATCTTCAATAAGTTGACAATTATTTATCCCGCTCTTCAGCTCCATTCTCATTGCAACCGAGACAAGTTCAGCAAGGCCTTCCCTTATATCAGCCGGATTCATACCAACTGCAAGACAAGCAGATGTCGCAGTTATTGCATTTTCCACAGAAGCACGATCGCTGAACGGGATCTTAAAATCGCAAGTTGTTTTATTGTAAATAATCTCCAAACCCGTATGCTCATTGTCCAGCGGCCGCTTTTTTACGAATATTTTTGCATCATGGTTATTAAGCGACCAGTCCACCAGGTTTTTTCCACTTAAATTCTGATCACCTGATATAAGTGATGATATAAGTGAATGATCTCTGCAGAATATTATAGTAGAAGCATTTACAAACAATTTAAGTTTTTCCCTGGCTTTGGTTTCATGATCAGGGAAATTTTCATTATGTGCATCACCTATATTGGTTATGATCCCGATATCGGGATCAATGATCCGTTGAAGCTTTTCCATTTCCCCGGGGAACGAGATACCGGCTTCAAAAATACCGTATTTGAATTTGTCCTCAAGTTTCCATACTGAAAGAGGCACGCCAACCTGGGAGTTATAGCTCTTTGGGCTCCTTATCACTGGTGAAGTTCTTCCAAGCAGATCAGAAAGCCACTCTTTTACAATGGTTTTACCTGCACTTCCGGTGACAGCTATAACCGGCGACTTAAAAAAAGTTCTTTTTTCAGCAGCCAGAAGCTGTAAAGCGTCGATACTATTTACGGTTACAATAAAAGCTGCATCGGGATAAAAATCGACCTTTGAAGGAAGGCTTTCAACAATGAACACCCTCAATCCCCTCCTGAAAAGGGAATCAATGAACTTATGACCGTCATGATTAACCCCCCTGACCGCAATAAAGGCAGCATTTTCCGTAAAGCTTACCTGCCTGCTGTCGGTAACCAGATCCGACACGATAATATCTCCGGGACCGGTTAGAGTTCCACCTGTAATTCGTGCAATATCCGAAGATGTAAAATTCACTTTAACTTTTATTTTTTGTCTTGTTGTAACATTCTCTGCAGAGGGGCTCATATTTGTCCTTTTCGCCGAGAACAACTACCTGTTCCTCTTCTGACTTACGGAATGAGTACTGTGCCAGGCTTCCGCATCGCATGCAAATTGCATGAACCTTTGTAATGTATTCGGATATTGAAAGAAGTGCAGGCATCGGACCAAAAGGATTTCCCATAAAATCCATATCAAGCCCGGCAATTAAAACCCTCACTCCGCTATCAGCCAGCTTATTGCAGACCTCAACTATTGAACTGTCAAAAAACTGGGCCTCATCAATTCCAACAACGTCAACTTCTCCTGCGAGCAGAAGAATTGAAGATGCATTGTCGACAGGTGTTGAAACGATTGACTTGTCATCATGTGAAACCACCCTGTTCTCAGAAAACCGTTTATCAAGGGAAGGTTTGAAGATCTCTACTTTCAGACCGGCAAACTGAGCCCTGCGGAGCCTTCTTATAAGTTCTTCGGTCTTTCCGGAAAACATGGATCCTGCAATAACCTCTATTGTTCCGCGTCTTCCGCTTACCCGTCCTGAATTCTCAAGAAAATCCATACGTAATTAATGTACTGTGCAAACGCTAAATGTAACTTAAATCCGTTAAGACTGTGTAATAATATTTACTTTTGCAAAATAAGGAAAATGGTTTGTTATTAATATACCAGATGGCATGGATTTAAACTCAACTATCGATTTTATTATAAAAGATCTCAATGAAGTAAGGGAAATCATTGATGACCTGAAAAAGTACCCTGGTGTTCCGGAACTACAGATTGAGCTGGCAAAATCGAAATGTAAAAGTGCTTCGGAGGTTATTGCTCTGTTTAAAAATCTGCAGGCTAAAATTGCTGCTCCCTTACAGGAGAAACCCCCGGTTATAGAGGAAACACTCCATGAAAAACTCCCCTGGAACCCTGAGAAGTCTATTATTTTACCTGAAAAAGAGGTTATAGAAGTTGTTGATAAGGTGATTCCGGGACCAACTCCAGTACCAAAGGAAGAAACAGTCCGTACTGAAAAAAGGCCTTCCGAATCGGCAATAATTGCAGACCAGTTCTCAAACAGATCCGAAAGCTTCAATGAAAAGCTTGGGGGACATAAGCATGAAGATGATGTTATGGATATATTAAGAACAAAATCTCTTTTAAGCCTTGATGAAGCTATCGGAATTAACGACAAGTTCCTTTTTATCAGGGAGATATTTGACGGTAACACCGATTCTTATAACCAGGCGATCCAGAAGCTGGAGTCTGTCGGAAGTCTTTCCGATGCAATGGCAGTTATATTGAGTTATTCGGGTGATAATATAGGAAATGAAGCTGTAAGGCAGCTTATTGATCTGATAAAACGCAAGTTCCTTTCTCATGAGTAAGCTTTTCCTGGTTCCCACTCCGATCGGAAATCTCAGGGATATAACCTACCGGGCTGTTGAAGTCCTTGGAAGCGTTGACCTTATTCTTGCCGAAGATACCAGGCATGCCAGAAAGCTATTAAACCATTACGATATTTTAACCCCGGTACAATCGCACCACATGTTCAATGAGCATAAAAGTGTTGAAGCCGTCTGTTTGAAGATCCTTTCCGGCACAAAAGTTGCCCTGATTTCGGATGCAGGTACACCGGGGATATCCGATCCGGGATTCCTGCTGGTAAGGACATGCCTTGAAAAAGAAATTGTCGTTGAGACTCTTCCCGGACCCTCAGCACTTCTACCTGCACTTGTGAATTCAGGTATTCCCTCTGAAAGATTTTGTTTTGAGGGATTCCTTCCGCCAAAGAAAGGAAGAAACAAAAGACTCTTAAGTCTGGCAGATGAACAAAGAACCATGATATTCTATGAATCACCTTACCGGCTTATAAGAACCCTGCAGGATCTGAGCTCTTGTTTTGGTCCGGAAAGGGAGGCATGTGTTTCCAGAGAACTGACAAAAGTCTTTGAGGAAAATATCAGGGGTACCCTATTATTCCTTACTGACCATTATAAAAAGCATACCCCAAAAGGTGAAATAGTAATAGTTGTGGCCGGAAAAAAATCATGACCAGACCTGACACAGGATCATATCGGAGCATGATGAAAGTGGGAATTCAGCTTTTCCTGCTGGTTGTTTTTTCTGAACAGCTGGCTGATGCCCAGATGCTTAAAGGCAGAATAACCGATAACTCCGGACAGCCGGTGCAATATGCTACGGTTTATATTCAGGAACTGAAGCAGGGGACAACATCTAATACGAGGGGTGATTATGAGTTAAGACTCCAGCCGGGAAATTATTTTATTATTTACCAGAGCCTTGGGTACGAACCTGTATTTGAGAGCATAAATATCTCTGACACAGTTCTTGTCAGAAATATTACATTACCTGAACAGATCTATGAAATACCTGAGGTAAGGATATCTCCTTCGGGTGAAGATCCTGCCCAGGCTATAATGAGGAAGGTTATCGGACTTGCCCCCTATTATCTTAACTATATTAATTTTTATAAAGCAGAAGTATACCTGAAGGGAAACCTGTTCATAAAAAGGATACCTAAACCCATTGAGAGATCAATGCGAATGGGAAGGTCGGGTGAAAATACTACAGTTTCAGCCGGAGGCAAACCTGAAAGTAATTCCCGTGTCCTTAAGGAAGGTGATTCATTCTTCATGGAATCATTTAATGAATTGGAATTTACCGCACCCGACAAATACATCCAGCGGATTATCTCATTCAACAGCACCTTCCCGGAACAGGGAAATGATGTTTCACCCATGGATTATATCCAGGCAAGCTTTTATCAACCAATTCTGGCCGGCATGGCTATTTCACCGCTTTCCCCCCAGGCATTCAGCTACTATAACTTTAAGTATATTGGGACTACATTTCAGGGAAAATATACAATCAATAAAATTGAGGTCATCCCCAAACATAAAAGCCAGCAGCTTTTTGCAGGAACAATTTTTATAATTGAGGATCTCTGGTGCCTCCAAAGTGTTGATCTGACAAATGAAAACCTTGTTGGAAAAATCAGGGTCAGGGAATTATACATTCCCGTTCAGGAGGAGATCTGGATGCCGGTCAGTCACCAGTTTAACATTGATCTGCAGATAATTGGGATAAGGGCTGATGCCGGGTACGTTAGTTCTGTCAAATACCTTGAGGTAAAACCCAACGAAAAGCTTCAGAAACCGCAGGACCTGGCAACCGGATTTGCCGGACGGTATCTTCCTGATACGGCAGTCACAAAGACCACCAGGGAAATAAACAGGATCCTTCAGAAGGAAGATCTGACAAACCGCGATATGATTAAGCTTGGAAGACTGATGGAAAAAGAATCGAAAAATACGCGGAGCGACAGTGTTGCAAAAAGCCTTGAAATAAAAGACAATACAACCCAAATCGTTGAAAAAAATGCTGGAAAAAAAGACAGCACTTACTGGGCTGAAATAAGACCGATCCCTCTTTCAGATATTGAATTGCGCAGCATTGAAAAAAGTGACAGTATCAGAAATAGACTTTCCGGGATTCGGGAATCAGTTCCAGATACTATTTCAAAAGGTATCGGGAAAAAGCCAGGTCCCTTTGGAAGAGCACTAAACCATCTGATGATGGGCCATACATGGTCAGATACAACTGGATTCAGCTTTACAAATGGCGGTCTGATTGACCTGAAAAACTTAAGCTTCAATACTGTCGATGGTTTTATTTACGGAATCGATTTCAGAATAAATAAAAGACTTAAAGACAAAAAGTCCCTGGCATTTTATCCGGATGTCCGTTATGCCTTCAGCAGAGAGAAGATCATGTGGAGGGTAAATGCCAATTATTCTATCGGAGGAATGAAGCCAAAACAGTTCGGTATCCGAACTGGAATAACAAGCAGGGACATTGGCACCGGAGGTGGAATTAGTCCACTTATAAACAGTGTTACTTCCCTCCTGATGGAAAAGAATTACATGAAGCTTTATGAGAGCCGGTATTTAACTCTTGGGTACAAGACAGAAATCAGAAACGGACTGACTCTGGAACTTTACGGGGGATTTGAAAACAGGAAAGTTCTTGAGAATAATACATCATTTTCAATTATTAATACAAGCCGGGAATATACCTCAAACTTACCCGAAAACGAATATCTGACTACTGGTTCCAATATCATTAATTTCGTAGTTAATCAGAAACACATTGAATTTGTAACCAATGTTACATTTATCCCATATCAGAGGTACAGGATTTATGGAGGCAACAAAGTTCCTCAGGAATCTGACTGGCCTGCTTTCATCTTCACCTGGAAGCATGGAGCAAACATGGTTCCTTCATCATCTCATAATTACAAGCACTTCGATATGTTCAGTCTCGAAATCTCCCAAAAACATGAAACAGGTGCATTCAGCGAATTAAAGTGGAGAGTTGAGACAGGTGGATTTGCTGATAACAAGAATTTATCATATTTCGACTTCTTCCATTTTAATCCCCAGCCTATAAGATTACTGATTAATAACTATGATGATGCTTTCATGCTCCCTGCTTACTATTCGTTAAGCACCCCTGAATTCTATGGAGAGGCTCATCTGAAATATACCACTCCTTACCTCCTGCTGAAATTTCTACCCGGATTAAGCAACACGCTGATCCGCGAAAATCTTATTTTTTCGTATTTAGGATCACGGTACCACTATAATTATACTGAAATTGGTTACAGTCTCAGCGAGATCTTTTTCGTTGGAGAAGCAGGTATATTTGTCGGATTTAATGATCTTAAATATAAAAACTTCGGTGTAAAAATTATTTTACGGCTGAATTAGATTCAATCCGGGTTTCACGGTCCAGATAGAAATATAAATCTTCAGTATTAATGTATCATCTATTTTAGATTGTTCGGTAGTTCTTTGAGGAGATTACCTTCGGTGAGCTCGTCCCACTAGTGGGACTCGGTTCCTCATTTCACCAAACCTTCACAAGCTCAGGTCTGGTTCCATTCGAAATGAGGGATCTCCTGATCCCAAGACAGATGCTATTGTAATTCCATTAAAAAGGGAATTGCTCTTATTCATTTATAAACCAATTATATAAGGATTGTTGTCATTAGTAACGAAGTGAGGAATCTTTTTATCTAAAATGGATTTAGGCAAAAGGAGGTTCATTAAGCAGGTCTGATTCCTGATCAAACTTATCACCCATCTGTTTCATCCTGTCGCGGTTCATTTTTGAACCGAAAGTAATACTCTGGGAGCCATCTTTGATTTCAGGATTGCTGTCTATGTCAAAATCATCAATATCCAGAAACTGCGCTTTTTCTTCGCGGAACCTCAGACGGATATCATCAACGGGGCCGTTTCGGTTCTTTGCAAGGATAATTTCAGCGATACCTTTTGTTGAGCTTCCGTCCTCAAAAGTCGGGATCCCGAACTTGTCCTGGCGGTGGATGAATACAACCATATCAGCATCCTGCTCGATTGCACCCGACTCCCTCAGGTCCGAAAGCAATGGCCTCTTTGTCCCGCCTCTCATTTCAACCGAGCGGTTCAGCTGTGAAAGAGCAAGTATGGGAACATTGAGCTCCTTGGCAATACTTTTGAGTGATCTTGAAATATTGCTTACTTCCTGCTCGCGACTTCCCGCATTTTCGGGACCTGACATAAGCTGAAGATAGTCAACTATCACGATATCAAGCTTGTGCTGAGCCATAAGACGCCTGCATTTTGCCCTGAGTTCAAATATTGAAATCGCAGGAGTGTCATCAATGAAAATCGGCGCCTGCACCAGTTTCTTTATCCTGATGTCAAGCTGTTTCCACTCATCTTCAGAGAGACGTCCGTTCTTTATTTTCTCACCGGGGATATCCGTTTCAGCAATTATCAATCTGTTCACCAGCTGGATTGATGACATTTCACAGGAGAATATAGCAACATGTTTTCCATGATCAATAGCCATATTGCGTGCCATCGAAAGAGCGAAAGCCGTCTTCCCCATTGAGGGACGGGCAGCGATAATTATGAGTTCCGATTTCTGCCAGCCTGAAGTAAGCCGGTCAAGCTTCGTAAACCCTGAAGGTGTTCCTACAAGAGCGTCCTCTCTTTTACCGGCTTCCTCAATCTCCCTTATTGCCTCTTTAATAACCACATTTATCGGGGAGACCTCTCTTTTTATATTTCCCTCGGCGATCTGGAAAAGCTCATTCTCTGAAAAGTCGAGAAGCTCGTTAACATCAATAGAATCGTCAAACGACCTGTTCTGTATCTCTGTCGAGACCCTTATCAGTTCGCGCTGTATATACTTCTGAGCAACTATTCTGGCATGGTAATCGACATTGGCTGCAGATACAACTTTTGCAGTAAGCTGGGTTAGATATACCGGTCCGCCTACACTTTCAAGTTCATTGTGGGCTCTCAGTTCTTCAGTAACTGTATAGAGATCGACAGGATACTCTCTCAATGAAAGGTCCGAAACAGCTTTAAAAATTTTCTGATGAGCTTCTTTGTAAAAACTGGCCGGCTTGAGGATATCCAGGATAGTGATCACAGCTTCTTTCTCGAGCATTATCGCTCCCAGAACCGCCTCCTCCATATCGATTGCCTGGGGTGGAACTTTACCAAAATCCGGTAATTGAGTGATAGCCGGTCTGAAACCCTGTTTTTGTCTTACCATCTATATTATAATACTGATTTATTGATACTTACAAGACAGAAGCTATTTTCCGTCAGGGCTGACCAAAGGTAAAAATAACCCTGCTGATTAATTCGAAACGGTTTTTATTCTTACAAACATTCTTGTGTTAAAAACTTGTTGAAAAACCATATTGTCAATCTTCAGTACCAAAATCCGATTCATATGGTATTTTTGTACCAAATACCCTGAGATGCTGGTTTTTCCAAAAGCAAAAATAAACCTGGGATTAAGGATAACAGGTAAACGGCCCGACGGATACCATGCCATTGAAACTGTCTTCTACCCTGTAGGCCTGAGCGATGCACTTGAGCTGGTAGCATATCCCAAAGGTTCGGACGATACTCTGACCGTGACAGGATCAGAGCTGCCTGGCAGAAAGGAAGATAATATTGTTCTCAGGGCGGTAAGCCTGTTAAGGGAAGCCTTCCCGATTCCATTTATGAACATCCATCTTCACAAGATCATACCTGCAGGCGCAGGTCTGGGAGGGGGATCATCAGATGCGGCTTTCATGCTCAGGGCATTAAACAAAACTTTCAGTCTGTCGCTTGGTGCTGATGAACTGAAGTCAATTGCCGCCATGTTGGGAAGCGATTGTCCGTTCTTTATCGATTGCCAGCCTGCCTTTGCCTCGGGAAGAGGTGAAATCCTTTCACCTCTGGAAAATGTTCTTGACGGTTATTATATAGTACTTCTGAATCCTGGTATTTCAATCAGCACGAAGGAGGCATATGAAAATTGCTCACCTGCAAAACCTGAAAAGTCGTTGACAGAGCTTATTGACATGCCGGTTTCAGAATGGAAAGATCTGATAATAAATGATTTTGAAAAGACAGTTTTCATTAGTCACCCGGAAATAAAATCGATAAAGCATACTCTATACGGATCTGGAGCAATTTACAGTTCAATGTCAGGCAGCGGATCTACTGTTTACGGGCTTTTTAATGAAAACCCTGTAATTCCGGCTAATCTGAGGAAATATGTTATCTATGAGGGTATCCTTCAGGCTATTTCAGCTCAAGCAAAATAGTCCCTTTTGAAACTTTGTCGCCCTTGTTTACATTTATATTCTTAATTGTGCCATCGATGCTGCATTTCATGATGTTTTTCATTTTCATGGCATCAATAATCACAAGATCCTCCCCTTTCCTGACATACTGACCTTTTTCCACGAGAATTTCCAGGACGGTCCCGGGTATAAAGCTTACTATCGCCTTCTTGCCAGGAGGCTTATAGGGCTTTCTTTTTAAGAACTTCGGGCTAAGCCTGGTCTTATATAAGATGGAATTGATATTTAAGATCCCGAGATTTTCAGTCTTTTTCATAGTCTGCTTTAAGTTGTCAGTGAAAACTTTTCAGAACGGCGGCAGTCCGTGTTTTTTCTCAAGC
Organism: Bacteroidales bacterium; assembly: GCA_038252165.1. Taxonomy (GTDB): domain Bacteria; phylum Bacteroidota; class Bacteroidia; order Bacteroidales; family VadinHA17; genus LD21. The sequence continues at coordinate 9,157 of JBBSAP010000050.1, forward strand.
ACTTTGACCGACTTGTTTTCTGATACTTCAATTGCATGCATAAGGAACCGGCGTGTCTCTTTAGGTTCAATGACTGCGTCAACATATCCTCGGGCAGCTGCTACATAAGGATTGGCAAACTTGTCTTTATATTCCTCAACTTTTTGCTTTCTCATTACGTCCGGGTCATCCGACGACGTTATTTCTTTCCTGAAGATAATATTTGCGGCTCCTTCAGGACCCATAACTGCAATTTCGGCAGTCGGCCACGCGAATACAAAATCAGCCCTCAGGTGCCGTGAGCTCATAGCTATATATCCGCCGCCGTAAGCCTTCCTGAGTATTACGGTGATTTTTGGAACTGTAGCTTCACTGTATGAATAGAGCACCTTGGCCCCATGCCGGATCACACCTGCATGTTCCTGGTCAACACCCGGGAGATAGCCCGGAAGGTCGACAAGAGTTATAATGGGAATATTGAATGCATCGCAATACCTTATAAACCTCGCTGCTTTGTCGGAAGAGTCAACATCAAGGACGCCTGCCATCTCAAGTGGCTGATTGGCAACAAATCCTGCCGTTCTTCCGCCCATCCTTCCAAAGCCTATTACGATGTTCTTAGCATATAACTCCATAATCTCAAAAAAGTCGGAATTGTCGACCAGGGACATTATAACATCCCTGACATCATATGGCAGCGTTGGATCATCGGGGACGATTTTTTCAGGATTATATTTCTTATCAGGTTCACCTGGTTCAAATGCTTTTGCCTTACAGCTGTTGTTCCTGGGGATAAATGTTATGAGACGTTTGATCTGCTCGAAGCACTCATCTTCACTCATTGAAAAAAAATGAGCATTACCGGTTATCTCACTATGCACCCTGGCTCCTCCGAGATCTTCCATGGAGATCTCTTCGCCCAGGACAGTCTTTATTACTTCAGGTCCGGTGATGAACATTTTTGAAATCTTATCGACCACAAAAACAAAATCAGTCAATGCCGGCGAATAGACTGCACCGCCTGCACAGGGGCCAAGTATAACTGATATCTGGGGAATTATCCCGCTTGAAATTGTGTTCCGGAAAAAGATCTCACCATAGCCGGCGAGTGAGTTTACTCCCTCCTGGATCCTTGCCCCGCCTGAATCATTGATCCCGATAAGCGGCATCCTCATCTTTAGGGCATAATCCATTATCTTGGTTATCTTCCTCGAATGCATCTGTCCAAGCGATCCTCCGGCAACCGTAAAATCCTGTGCATAAATCGCAACCGAGGCACTGTTGATTGTCCCCGATCCTATAATTACTCCGTCGCTTGGAAGGTACTTTTTATCCATGTCAAAATCCCTTGCATCATGCTCAACGAATAGATCATATTCCATAAAGGAGTCCTTATCCAGAAGAGCCATGATCCTCTCGCGAGCCGTCCCCTTACCCATTGCTTTTTGTTTTTCAATAGCCTGCTCTCCTCCGCCAAGAAGGATCTTTTTCCGCTTTTCCTGGAGTTCCCGAATTTTTCTATTTACTGCCATTAAGGTTTAAAGGTTTAAAGGTTTAAAGGTTTATAGGTTTATAGGTTTAATGGTTTATAAGTTGACATGTTTAAGAAATAAAAACAAAAGCGCAATTTAAGATTTTCGACCTTAGATTGTACCTATTTGGGGGCACGTTTATAAAGAACCAATGCCACAATTGAATATAATATGTTCGGTATCCACATAGCAAGCATCGGACCAAGGTTCCCTTTGAGAGAAAACTGTGAAGCAAACTGCATGAAAAGTATATATGAAAAGCTCAGACCAAGTCCTATCCCTATATTCATGCCTATTCCTCCCCTCACCTTACGGGATGAGAGGGAAACTCCGATTAGCGTGAGTATAAAGATTGCAAATGGATTTGCAAAACGCCGGTATTTCTCAATAAGGAACAGTTTGAGCTCATCTGAACCCTGAAGCTTCAGCTGACCGACATAATTATTCAGCTCATTATATGTCATGGTTCCGACAAAACCGGGTCCCATTGACAAATCCGAAGGAGTGATAATGAGAGCAGTATCTATTCTGTCTCCATGTGTCAGGATATCTTCCTTGTCAGTTATCGTTCTCTGATAATAATTCAGAACAACCCATTTACTTGATGCAGTATCATACCTGACCATGTTACCTGACAATTTCGATTTAAGCCTGCCATTTTCATCGAACTTTTCAATAGTAAAGTTCCTCCCTGCCTGGCTGATCGGATTAAATGACTCCATATAAACCAGAATATTTTTATAGACCTGCCTGTGAATATTCATAACTGGAGCCCGCCTGGTAGTTGCCCTGTAATACTTATCTTCAAAGCTTATCCTGTCAAGGTTAGCCTTTGGAATTACAAAATTGGTCAGCAGGTAAGTAAAAAGTGCAATAACCAGAGCTGACAGAAAATATGGCAACATCATCCTTCTGAAACTCATGCCGCTGTTAAGTATCGCAATTATTTCAGTGTTGGCAGCCATCTTAGATGTAAAGAAAATAACGGAGATGAAAACGAAAAGAGGAGAAAACAGAGTTGCAAAATACGGGATGAAATTCAGATAGTAATCCAGAATTATCGCCTTTACAGGGGCATCTTTTTCCATGAAGTTATCAATCTTTTCGGCAAAATCGAAAACCACTGCAATCGTCAGGATAAGCACAAGGCAAAAGAAGAAAGTACCAAGGAACTTACGTATAATATACCGGTCGATTATCCTTAATCTGAGCAATCCTATAAACGAGCCGATAGTTTTATGATCATTTGATCTTTCCATTTCTTAAAATTGCCTTCTTCAATTCTTTTCCTTGCCTCTGAAACCAGCTTTATATAAAATGCAAGATTATGTATGCTTGCTATCTGAGACCCCAGAATTTCACCTGAAATGATCAGGTGCCTCAGATAGGCCTTCGAATAATAAAGACTTACGGCCGAAGGCGCTAAACTATCAATAGGACTGAAATCATCGGTCCATCTTTTGTTCCTTATATTGATTATGCCCTGGCTGGTAAATAACATTCCGTTCCTTCCATTCCTGGTTGGCATAACGCAATCAAACATATCAATTCCTCTTTCAATTGCTTCCAGGATATTGACTGGAGTTCCCACCCCCATAAGATAACGGGGTTTGTCTTCAGGGAGTATTTCATTTACAATTTCGATAATACGGTACATTTCATCAGCAGGTTCTCCCACCGATAATCCTCCTATAGCATTGCCGGCCATACCCGCCGAAGCTACTTTTTCAGCAGACATCTTTCTCAGGTCATCGAAAGTGCTCCCCTGCACAATTGGGAAAAGAAGCTGCTCATAGTCCCATACCGGTTCTGTCTCCCTGTATCTTACCACTGCCCTGTCGAGCCATTGGTGAGTAAGTGCGACTGACTTCCCGGCATATCTGTAATCGCATGGGAAGGGTGCGCATTCATCAAAAGCCATCATTATATCTGCACCGATAATCCGCTGAATATCAATAGTATTTTCAGGAGTGAAAAAATGCTTTGATCCGTCAATATGCGATTTAAAGCTTGCACCTTCATCCGTTAGCTTCATGTTCGGGGCAAGTGAAAAAACCTGGTATCCACCGCTGTCAGTTAGTATCGGCCTGGTCCAGTTCATGAATTTATGGAGCCCTCCTGACGCTCTCAAAATGTCTGTCCCCGGCCGGAGGTAAAGATGATATGTATTCCCCAGAATTATCTTTGCTTCAATATCATCGGCCAGATCTCTCTGAAGAATCCCTTTGACTGTTCCGGCAGTGCCTACAGGCATAAAAACCGGGGTTGGAATAATACCATGGGCAGTCTCAAGTATACCTGTCCTTGCCCTGGTTTCTTTATCCCTGCTCTTCAGTGTAAACATAAAATCGGCCTATTTCCGGATGCCAAAGGTAACTCATTCGTCCACCTGTTGAAAATTATGTCCATAATTTTTATGCCCGGACTCCGTTTTTACAGAGATGATATATTAATCTGTCTTTTTGCATTCAGATTATCTTAGTAATTTTGCAGCAATATCCGGAAGTTAAATGATACTCCTCGACCACCCTTTTCTCCTTGTTATGCTGATTGTTTTCGGCCTCTCATTTTTAGTTCAGGCTTTTTATTACCTTTTTTATTACCTGGCTCCCGCAATTTTCAAACACCCCGATTCTTCATCTGAAAAGAACCCGTTATCTGTAATCATCTGCGCAAGGAATGAGGAGGCTAACCTCAGGAAATTCCTTCCGGCAGTGCTTGAACAGGATTATCCCGATTTTGAAGTGGTGGTGGTAAATGATTGCTCGGAAGACGATTCATATGAAGTGCTTGGAGAATACCTGAAGAAATATCCGAACCTCAAAGTCTCAAATATCATTAAGGACCCGAAGTTTACACATAACAAAAAGTTTGCGCAGTTCATCGGAATAAAAGCAGCTAAAAATGAGATTCTGATTTTTACTGATGCAGACTGCGAACCTGAAAGTGATAAATGGCTCAGCAGAATGGAATCACGCTTTGATACAAAGATTGATTTTGTTCTTGGTTATGGCGGGTTCTTCAGTAAAAAGGGATTGCTTGACAAATATATAAGGTACGACTGCCTGACTATAGCCATGCAGTACTTTGGAATGGCCTTAAGGGGAATGCCATACATGGGGGTAGGCAGGAATCTTGCATACAGGCGCTCATTGTTTTTCGACAAAAAGGGATTCGGCAATCATACCCATCTGGCTTCAGGTGATGATGATCTTTTTGTGAACTCAAATGCCTCAGGTTCAAATATTGCCGTGGAGTTCAGAATAGAATCGCACACGCGTTCTGTAGAAGCCTCAGATCTCCGTGAGCTTTACAAACAGAAGAAAAGACATCTGACAACTGCGGTTCATTACAAGCTAAGGGACAAAGTGGCATTGATAGCTGAACCTGTTTCAAGGGTATTATATTATGCCTCTTTTGTAATACTGATGTCCAATCTGTTTCTGTGGCCCGTGGTGCTTGGTGTTTTTGCAGTAAGATTAATTGGCCAGTTCACTGTCTTCAGCTTAAATCTGAAAAAATTCAATGAACCTGGATTATTACCATGGATACCAATATTTGATATCCTGTCTCCATTAATAAATTCTGTACTATTTACAGGCAGTCTGCGAGAGGGTACCGGCAATAAAAAATGGAAGTAAGCAATGGCTTATCGGATAAGGCCAGAAATGACCTTTTGCTTGTCGAATTGGCAAAGAACGGGAATGAAAAAGCATTTTCGAGCCTGCTGAACCGGTACAGGGATTCGCTGTATTTCATGCTTCTGAAGATGGTGAATAATACATCTGATGCTGAAGATCTTACAATTGAAGCATTTGGTAAAGCTTTCCGGAGTCTTGACTCATTCACCCCGGATTTCGCATTCAGCACCTGGCTTTTCAAGATAGCCACAAACAATTGTATCGATTTTATAAGGAAAAAACAGATCTCTCCCTCTCCTATTGATCACTTGCAGGACGATCTGGAACATGTCACGGTAAGCCTCCAGTCGGATCTTCCCGATCCTGAAGAGACCCTGATCAACGATCAGAAGATCGCTGTCCTTCGTGACATTGTCAATCAGCTTAAACCAAGGTACAGAAACCTGATCGAACTCAGATATTACAAGGAGTACTCATATGAAGAGATTTCAACAGAGCTGAAATTGCCAATTGGAACAGTAAAAGCACAACTTTTCAGGGCAAAATCGCTCCTTTTCAATATTTTCACAAAAACCGGGAACAGATAGTGACTGACATTATTCTCCGATATTTTCCGGAAATTTCCGATACTCAGATCAACAGGTTTTCCCGGCTTGGGGAGATCTACCAGGTTTGGAACAACAGGATCAATGTAATCTCCCGAAAGGACTTTGATAATTTCTATATTCATCATGTCCTTCATTCCCTGGCTATCGCAAAATTCATTCATTTTGCAGCCCTGACAAGGATCCTCGATGCCGGCACCGGAGGCGGATTTCCCGGTATACCCCTGGCAATCATGTTTCCGGAAGCCGAATTCTTTCTTCTCGATTCAATTGAAAAGAAAATAAAGGTTGTTTCTTCAGTTGCTGACGAACTGCACCTGACCAACGTGAAGACGATCCGCAAAAGGATAGAGGAGGAAAAAGGCAAATTCGATTTCATTATAAGCCGGGCGGTAACAGCTTTTCCTGAATTTGTAAAACTGACGCGGAAAAACTTAGATCCTATAAATAAGAATCAGATCAGGAACGGTATACTTTATCTTAAAGGAGGCGATCTTTCCGCAGAACTCGGGCCATATTTGAAAGTAACTGTTATCCGGAATATCACTGACTTCTTTTCTGAACCATATTTTGAAACAAAAAAGATAGTCTATCTGCCTTTTGATTTTTAAAAAATGGCATAACCGTTGCATTTATTTCAAAAATAACTATCTTTGCGATCTCAAAATAAAACAGTACCGGCAATTTAAATTCAGCATAAATGAAAAGGACATATCAGCCTTCAAGAAGAAAAAGAGCAAATAAACATGGTTTCAGGGAAAGGATGTCCACTCCCAATGGAAGAAGGGTTCTTGCTTCACGCAGGGCCAAGGGCAGAAAAAAACTCTCGGTTTCTCCTGAGCTGAAATTGAAATAATCAGAAGATATTACCATCATGGTTAAGGTGCTTTCAAAAAAGGCACCTTTTTTTCATTAATTTTGCCAGACATTTTTCCTGAATGAAGATACTTGAAGAATATATTGATGACCCACTTCTTAAAGAGATAGCTGGCAAAATAAGTTCCGGTACCAGGATCAGCCCTGAAGAAGGTCAGGCGCTTTACACCGGGGCCGATTTATCATTCCTGGCCATGTTGTCGGGAATTGTAAGAAGAAGGCAGAATCGGAACTATGTATTTTTCAACAAGAACTTCCATATTGAACCGACAAACAAGTGCATTTATAACTGCCGTTTCTGCTCATACCATAAAGCTGACGGAGATCCTGAAAGCTGGGAATACACTCATGATGAGATGCTTGGTATGGTAAGAAAATTTGACGAAAAGGAAGTTACGGAGGTTCATATAGTCGGAGGAGTCCATCCTTCTTACGATATTCATTATTACGGGAAGCTTATTCAGAAAATTAAACAATACCGTCCCGGTCTCCACATTAAGGCATTTTCCGCCGTAGAGATTGACTATATGATCACCAAATCAGGAGTAACTATCGGTGAGGGACTTGCAGCGCTCAAGAAGTATGGCCTGGATTCAATACCAGGTGGTGGAGCTGAAATATTCGATGGGGAGATCAGGAAAATGATATGTCCTGAAAAAGCTTCTGCTGAAAGATGGCTGGAAATCCATGAAACTGCTCATAATCTCGGAATACCATCCAACGCCACAATGCTTTACGGTCATCTGGAAAATTATGCACACAGGATCGATCACATGGCAAGGCTGCGCGAACTTCAGGATAAAACCGGAGGCTTCAATGCTTTTATTCCTCTTAAATACAAAAAAGCAAATAATTCAATGTCATGGCTTGGTGAGGTTAGCATGACCGAAGATCTTAAGAACTACGCCGTATCGAGGATCTTCCTTGACAATATCCCTCATATCAAGGCTTACTGGCCGATGATCGGAAGAGAGGTCGCTCAGATGAGCCTGCTGTTCGGAGCTGATGACCTTGACGGGACCATTGAGGATACTACAAAGATCTACTCAATGGCAGGGTCAGGTGAGAAAAATCCCGAAATGTCGACCGGCGAAATCTGCAGGCTTGTAAGAGATGCCGGATTTGTCCCGGTGGAACGGGATTCCGTTTATAATTTTATACATACCTTTGCGTTATAATTAAAGTTCGGGGAGCCGCCATGAGCATCAAAAATTTCATCTTAAGCAAAATATTTTTAAAGAACCTTGGATTGGCAGCACTAATTGTTGTAGGATTTATTATGGCACTCCTCATCTGGCTCAACTTCTATACACGACATGGGCAAAGCAGGCCTGTTCCAAGTTTTATAGGACTTACAATGAATCAAACAGTTCAGCTGGCTAAGAAAAGCAAGCTGAAATTTCAGATCATTGATTCTGTTTATACCTCTGATGTTCCCCGTGGCTGCATTGCTGAACAAAACCCGGTACCGGGATTCAAGGTCAAAAAGAAGAGGAATATAATGCTTACAATAAATGCTTATAATCCCGAAATGGTGGCAATGCCAAATCTTGTAAACCTTCCCAAGCGCCAGGCAATTGCACTGATTGAGAGCTCAGGCCTTGAAATGGGGATCTCAAGATATATCCCTGACATCTCATTCGATGTGGTGCTGAAGCAGATATACGACGGTAAAGAAATTCAGGAAGGTGACTCAATTCAAAAAGGTTCTGCGATTGACCTGGTGCTTGGAAAAGGCCTGAGCAACCAGAAAACCTATGTTCCGGACCTGATAGGGATGAATATTGAATCTGCCAGAAACAAAATAATGGGTGCATCACTTACCCTTGTTACATTCATTTTCGACAACACAGTAATAACCGGACAGGATTCGGCAGATGCTTTCGTATATAAGCAAAATCCCGATTTCAGCGTTGATGCGACCCTTCAGCTTGGATCTTCAATATATCTCTGGCTGACAGTTGATTCTGCCAAGCTTCCTGTTGATTCAACCATGGTCATTACAGACACATTTCCCGGAAGAATGACAGGACAGCCTGATTAAACTGATGCATAAAAAGCTAATCATATATATTGCCTTTCTGTTTTATTATCCTGCACTCTCAAATGCTCAGGAAATAATCACAGGACTACAGAGCAATACTGTATTGTCGGGTCAGGAAAATCAGCAGGCCAGGTATAAAGCCGGTGCTGCCGATCCTGTTGAATTGCCGTTTTTTGATGATTTTACCGGACCTTCATTCCTTCCGTCTGCAAAACGGTGGAGCGACAACTATGCTTTCATTAATAACACCTATTCCAATCAGCAGATCACCATCGGGATTGCAACACTTGATGCGCTGGATAATGGAGGAAAACTTTATGAGACTGCGACATCGGAAGGATTCGAAGCTGACCATCTCACCTCTCAGCCAATTAACCTTAATTATGCTTCCACAGAAAATATATGGCTGAGCTTCTATTATCAGCCCGGAGGGCTTGGTGATAAGCCTGAATTAAATGACAGCCTTACACTGCAATTTTTCGCCCCTGAAGAATCCAGATGGTATTCCGTATGGAAAGCTGACACTTCCAGACAGCTGAAATTTAAACCTGTTATAATCAGAATTGAGAATTCAAGATATTTAAAAAACGGTTTTAAATTCCGATTTGTAAACTGGGCAAGCCTGGCTAAAAGTACTGATCCTTCTGTGTTTTCAGAAATTGGCAATTGCGATCAGTGGAACATTGATTACATATATCTTGATAAAAACAGGAATGCAGCCGATACTTCCCTTGCTGATGTAGCATTCAGGAAACCTCTCAGATCAGTACTTAAAACCTATGAGGCTATGCCCTGGAAACAGTTCAGGCAGGTCTACCTCCAGGAAATGGGGTCAGCAATTCCAATTTATTACAGAAACAATGATATTATAACAAGGAATGTAACCAGGAACTTTGAGATCCGCGATATGTTCACCAACACTGTTTCTCATTCATTTTCAGCAGGCGCTTCAAACGTGGATCCCTTCACAAATGTTGATTACAATGCAAACCTTATCTATACTTTTAATAATTCCCTCACCGATTCAGCCCTCTTCAGGATTACCTGCTACCTGAAAACTGATGATTTTGATCCGAAGGGAAATGACACCATAATCTATAATCAGGTATTCAGCAATTATTTCGCATACGACGACGGATCGTCCGAAGCAGGATATGGAATAAACGGACAGGGATCAAGGAATGCGATGGCAGCTTACAGGTTTAAATCATACCTTCAGGATACCGTAAGGGCTATCCGCATCTGCTTCAACGACAGCTACCTCAACAGCAATCAGAGGGCATTCGATCTTATGATATGGAATGATGATAACGGATTGCCTGGAAGTGTAATTTATTCCGCTGAGAATGTTCTGGTTGAGCCTGGCGATGAAATCAATGGCTTCCACAACTATTTGCTTCCTGACGGTGTGTTAGTTAACGGAGTATTTTATATAGGCTGGAAACAACGTTCCGAAACCTTTCTTAATGCCGGTTTTGATGTGAACACACCCAATCGCGGACGTCAGTACTATTGGCTGAACGGAACATGGCTGCAATCGCAGAAGGAAGGAAGCATTATGATCCGGCCTGTTGTCGGGGCACCCATAAAAACAACTTCATCAGATGATGTGAATCCGGTGGATCCCAAGAGATTTAAGATATGGCCTAACCCTGCATCTGATTATATTAATATCAGTTCCAGTGATCTGGAACTTTCCCGGTCAGCTTTCATATCGATTATTGATATGCAGGGACGCGAACTATTGAAAGTACCTTATAGTGAGCGCATTGATATTTCCCGGATCAGGCCGGGCATCTATACGGTAATTACTCTGTCGGAGGGCAGACGAACAGGTTATTTCAGACTTGTAATTACAAAGTAATTACATATGGCAGAAGAAGATATTGCTGATCAGCAGGAACTTTTTGAGCATTACAGGTTCAAAGTCGATCCGGGACAATCGTTGCTCCGCATTGACAAGTTTATTTTTACAAGGATTGAAAACACCTCTCGTACACGAATACAGAATGCGGCCAATGCAGGAAATATACTTGTCAACAACAATCCTGTCAAACCCAATTACAGAGTTAAACCTGGTGATATAGTTCAAATTGTACTGCCGACACCACCAAGGGAGATAGAGCTTATCGCTGAAAATATTCCTGTCAACATTGTTTATGAGGATGATGATCTGGTGGTTGTGAACAAGGATCCGGGCATGGTAGTGCATCCCGCGTATGGCAACTATACAGGTACCCTGGTGAATGCCCTGATGTGGCACTTCAGGGATCTCCCTCTTTTTCAGTCCGGAGAACTCCGTCCCGGATTGGTACACCGTATAGATAAGGACACTTCAGGTATCCTGGTGATAGCAAAAAATGAACTGGCCCTGAACAAGTTATCCAGGCAGTTCTTCGACAGGACGACCGACAGGAAATACATCGCACTGATATGGGGTACGCCTGTACCCTCAAAAGGAACAATAACAGGGAATGTAGGCAGAAATATCCGTGATAGGAAAATAATGCAGGTTTTTCCTGATGGCAGTCATGGAAAAACTGCAATTACCCATTATAAAGTCCTGGAGGATTTAGGCTATGTTTCAGTTACTGAATGCAAGCTTGAAACCGGCAGGACCCATCAGATAAGAGTGCATTTCAGCTATATAAAGCACCCGCTCTTCAATGATGATGAATACGGAGGGGATCAGATTCTTAAGGGAACAACATTTTCAAAATACCAGCAGTTTGTAAAAAACTGCTTTAAAATATTGCCGCGTCAGGCACTTCACGCAAAATCACTTGCGTTCAATCATCCTGTTACAGGCAAAAGATTGTCATTTGATTCCGAGCTTCCGGACGACATGAAGCAGGTGATAGATAAGTGGCGGAACTATACTTCAGCAAGGGAGAATAAGTAAGCAAGTTCCTCTACCAGCTGCCGCCTGCACCACCTCCTCCGAAACTTCCACCCCCGAAGCCTCCGAAGCCGCCACCGCCGCCACCGCCGCTGCCAAATCCGCCTCCGCCCGAGAATCCGCCCCAGCTTCCGTCATGCTTCTTCCCGCCTGAATTCATCATTGACAGCAACAACCATAAAGGGAGTCCCTTCCTGCTGATATGCTTCTGGTTCGATCCTCCGTTGCTGCGCATCGATATGACTATTATAATGAAAATAATAATAAAGATTATTGGTGCAATATTACTTAGTCCGTTTCCTTTTGATTTGCCATACTGATCAGCAGGATATTCACCACTGGCCAGCGACATCAAAGTGCTGGTTGCCTTGTCAAGACCCTTATAATAATTCCCGTTTCGGAATTCCGGCAATATCTCATAATCTACGATCTGTCCGCAGACAATATCAGGGATAACGCCCTCAAGTCCATAACCCTGAGCAATCTGAACCTGCCCGGATGATTGATTTGTCTTTGGCTTTACGAGAATAATCAGACCGTTATTCAGACCTTTCTGCCCTATTCCCCATTTTTCGGCAAGCCTCTGGGCATAATCGGCCTTGTCATAACCATTAAGGTCAGAAACCGTAACTATGGCAATCTGTGTTGATGTCGAGTCATTATAGGCAACAAGCTTTTCCTCAAGAGCATAAACTTCCTGAGTTGAAAGCATCCCGGCAAAATCATTTACAAGCCGTGGAGGAAAAGGTCTTTCAGGAAAATCCTGTGCTGTAACTCTGCCCTGGAAGAGAGCAATCAGGATAAGTGATACAGCTACCTGATTAAAGAATATTCTCTTCTTCATATTTATTCAGTTACCTCGGTATCAAATGAGATCTCATCAGAAAGCTCATTCTTATCATCCTTTTCATGAGGAAAATGTTCTTTAAGCTGCATTCCCGCCATCAGTATCCCTTCAATAAGTCCCTGACTGTACTTCCCGTTCCTGAAATGTTTCTGAAGAACACTCCTGATATTATCCCAGAAGTAGTCAGAAACCTTTGAATTAATGCCTCCGTCTCCGATTATGGCGAACTCCTTGTTACGGACGGCAAAATAGAATAAGATTCCGTTCCTGTTTTCTGTTTCGTGCATTTTTATCCTTTTGAATATCCATGCAGCCCTGTCCAGAACATTCCCTGATACCTTTGTCTCGAGATGAACCCTTATCTCTCCGGAAGTCTCAGCCTCAGCCTCTTGTATGGCATCACGTATCTGTATCTGCTCCTCCCTGGTAAAGAAAGTCGAAGCTTTTATTTCCATAACCTGGTGATGGTTAGAATTTAACTTCAGGAGCTTTGTCAGCTCCTTCCATCGATTCGAAATATGGTTTGGCAGTAAACCCGAATATTCCTGCAATCATATTCGCCGGAAATCTTTTAATATATGTGTTCATTGCCTGGGCAGTTTCGTTGAACTTCCTTCTTTCGACAGATATTCTGTTCTCGGTGCCTTCAAGTTCGACCTGAAGGTCCCTGTAATTCTGAGTGGCCTTAAGTTCGGGATATTGTTCCACAACAACCATGAGTCTTGAAAGAGCTGAACTAAGTTCACCCTGTGCTGCCTGGAACTGCTGCATATTCTCAGCAGTCATTTTGGTAGGGTCGATAGTAACCTGCGTGGCTTTGGCCCTTGCCTCGATAACCTTTGTCAGGGTTTCCTGCTCAAAAGTGGCAGCCCCTTTTACAGTATTTACGAAGTTTGGGATTAGGTCAGCCCGCCGCTGGTACTGTGTCTCAACATTGCCCCATTGGCTGGTGACACTTTCCTGTAAAGAAACCATCTGGTTATATGCCTTTGTGCCCCATGATATTATAGCAAGCACAAAAAGTGCAAAGATTACACCGGCTATGATCCATATAATACAACCTTTTTTCATTTTGATGAATTTTTAGAGTTTTATCAAAGGTAATTAATATCTGATAATGAAAACAGATTTTTAAGAGAGTTTAAAAATCCACCTCTTCAGGATTTTTCCGTGCAGCGGATACAGTATTCTTAAAAACCTTATTTTTGACGGATAAAATCTGATGAATGAGAACTATTGCAATAGCTGCAGGAGGTGATTCCCCGGAGTATGAGATTTCCGTGAAAAGCGCCCATGAAGTTGAGAAGCTTCTATCCCCAAAATACAAGGCGTACATCATTATGATCAGGGGAACAAGCTGGTACTGGGAGGACCATAAAGGTCGTTATTTTAACATTGATAAAAACGATTTCACATTAAAAACAGATGATCTGAGGATAAGGTTTGATGCAGTCTTTATTGCAATCCATGGCACTCCGGGTGAAAACGGCCTGCTGCAGGGATATTTTGATATGATGGATATCCCTTACTCCAGCTGCAGTGCCTTCAGTTCTGCGCTTACCTTTAACAAACAGGCATCTAAGCTCTATCTGAAGGAATATGGAATACCGATGGCCGGAAACATACTCTTCAGAAAAGAAAACATACCTGATCCTGCTTCAATAATTATACAGACCGGATTGCCTTGTTTTGTCAAGCCCAACGACAGCGGGTCAAGCTTCGGGATTACAAAAGTTAAGACAAAGGATGAACTGCCGGCAGCTATTGAGACAGCTTTGAAGGAGAGCCGCGAGGTAATGATCGAAGCCTTCATGGATGGCAGGGAGGTTGCCTGCGGGGTTTTAAAGGTGAAAGGTAAATCCATTGTTCTTCCTGTAACGGAAATAATCAGCAAGAATGAATTCTTCGATTATGAGGCAAAATATACTCCCGGGAAATCTGACGAGGTAACTCCTGCCGATATGCCGCCGGAAATCACTGACAGGAT
>JBBSAP010000051.1:0-22058 GCA_038252165.1 Bacteroidales bacterium
ATTATAAAAAGTGTCCTTTAAAATTGATGGTTATTCTTCGATTGCCTCTTAATTAAATGTGTTTAGTGAGCTTGTTGGGACTTGGGGGTGGCTGTTGGCATAACCTCCAGCCACCCCCTAGTCCCTACTAGCTCACTAAACACTTGTCATTCAGAGCAAAGCGAAGAATCTCCTTCATTTTAACCGGACACTTTTTATAATTAATGATAACCTCTAACTATTTTAAAATGAATAAATTACCCTCTAAAACCATCAGCCGCCGGGAGTTTCTCGGTACCTCTGCAGCAACAATTGCAGGACTGACAATCATTCCGCGTCACGCTGTAGCGGGTCTGGGACATATTGCTCCCAGTGACAAACTGAATATTGCCGGTGTCGGAATCGGCGGAATGGGAAGAAACAATCTTGCCAATGTTGCTAAAACAGAAAACATTGTTGCGCTTTGTGATGTCGACTGGAGCGGCCAGGTTCTGAAGGTTTTTGAAACCTATCCTGCTGCAAAGAAATATAAGGATTACCGTGTAATGTTCGATCAGCAAAAGGATATTGATGCCGTTATTGTTGCAACTTCTGATCACAGCCATGCGGTGATAAGCATGGAATCGATGAAACGCGGCAAGCATGTTTTTACTCAAAAGCCACTTACTCATACCGTTTTTGAGGCCCGTGCACTTACAAAAGCAGCCAGGGAATACAAAGTCGCTACCCAGATGGGTAACCAGGGACAAGCCGATGATGGTCCCAGGCGTCTGAGAGAAATGATCTGGGATGGAGTCATTGGTCCGGTACGCGAGGTTCATGTCTGGACCGACCGGCCTAATAATGGGCTCTTCAGGATTTACTGGCCTCAGGGAGTATCACGTCCTTCTGAAACACCAGGAACCCCTGATTACCTGGATTGGGATCTGTTTATCGGACCTGCTCCCATGCGCCCGTACCATCCTGCATATCATCCGTTTAAATGGAGAGGCTGGTGGGATTTCGGCACGGGGGCCCTTGGAGACATAGGATGTCATTCACTTGACCCGATCTTCCGTGCCCTGAAATTAAAATATCCATTGTCAGTTCAGGCTGTTTCAACGCTGGTAAACAAAGAGACATATCCTTCAGGATCTATAGTAAAATATGAGTTCCCTGAACGCGAAGGAATGCCTCCAGTAAGCCTTACCTGGTACGACGGCGGCCTGCGGCCTCTTCTGATCCCTGATCTCGATCCCGGAATGAAGATGGGAGAGGGAGGAACTCTATATGTGGGGGATAAAGGCAAGATCCTTAATGACAATATACTTCCGGCCTCACTGCGTGAATCATACAAGGCTCCTTCACCTTATATCCCTTCATCACCAGGTCATGAAGAAGAATGGATTCTTGCCTGCAAGGGAGGAGTCGCGGCAGGATCTGATTTTGAATGGGCCGGACCTCTTACCGAGACTGTACTTCTTGGGAACATAGCATTACGCAATGAGATAAAGGAGAAGCTTGGAGGGGAAGTTATGACCTGGGATCCGGTAAAAAACAGTTTCACGAATATGCCTGAAG
Organism: Bacteroidales bacterium; assembly: GCA_038252165.1. GTDB lineage: Bacteria > Bacteroidota > Bacteroidia > Bacteroidales > VadinHA17 > LD21. The sequence goes on from JBBSAP010000051.1 coordinate 1,540, forward strand.
CCGATCAGTATCTTCATTGTGAATACCGGAAAGGCTGGACACTATAAACAATCTGCTTACTGAATTGTTACTTATTCATCTGACAAGAGTGTCAGGGGAAAGTAACTCTATTGCTAATTGTTAATAACTAAATTATTAATTCCGGTCATTAATTGCAGAAAAATGACTAAATTTTGGATAGATACTTTTCCAAAAATATTTTAGGACTCAGATTATTATTGGATTAAAAATGCTGGAAATTTTTGGAAAAGTATTTTAATACATATAACCCTGTGAAATCGTTGTCAGAAAGAGTCAGGCCTTTGCAACATTCAGGTATTACAGGCTTTAAAAAACCAGAGTCAGCAGGAATTTCCAGATTCAGGAAGCTCATTTTTATTGTTTATTTACTTCTAATGAGTTTCAAGGTTGCTGCTCCCATGGCCAATTCATTTAATATTTATGAATATCCGGACATCCAGGCTTTTACCAGCCTTCTGTACGCGACAGCAATGGTTGAAACAATGGGGGATCCTTTGGCCTACAATGAAATTGAAAATGCTGTCGGAATATTTCAGATTCGCCAGGTAAGAATTGATGAATATAACAGAAGGACAGGAAGTAATTTCGCTCTCTCAGAAATGTATGATCCTCAATTATCAGAAAAAGTATTTCTCTATTTTGCCACCCGTTACGGACCCTATAATCTTAAAAAGATAGCCAAATCATGGAATGGGTCCGGGCCTATGACTGAACTATATTGGAAACGGATAAAAGAATATTTATGAAATCCTGCGAAAGCAGGATTTTTTATTAATTTTATGGCAAACCATAATCGACCCATAATAATGAAAACTTCACGCAGGACATTTATTAAGTCGGGAGCCGTAGCTCTTGCCGCCGCCGCTATTTTACCGGAATCAGTTTTCGCCGCCAGAAAACAGAAAGGTATTATCGGGGTGCAGTTATATTCAGTGCGCGACGAAATGACAAAGGATCCGCTTGGATCACTGACACAGGTTGCCAAAATGGGATATAAATATGTTGAACATGCCAATTATGTCAACAGAAAATTCTATGGGTATGCTCCGGCTGAATTTAAAAAAGTTCTTGACGGACTGGGACTTAGAATGATAAGCGGTCATACTGTCATGGACAGACAACACTGGGACGAATCTAAAAAAGATTTTTCCGACAGCTGGAAATATACAGTAGAGGATGCCGCTGTCCTGCAGCAGAAGTATGTTATCAGTCCTTCCATGGATAACAGCATGAGAAAGACATATGAGGACTTTAAGCATTACATGGATATATTTAATAAATGCGGCGAGCTTTGCAAAAAACAGGGCATGAAGTTCGGATATCATAACCACGACTTCGAATTCAGCGAAAAACTGAACAACGAAAAGCTGTTCGATATAATGATGAAGAGTATGGATCCTGATCTGGTTGTGGTACAACTCGATATGGGTAATTTATATAACGGCGGAGCCATTGCCCTTGATGTTGTGAAACAGTACCCTGGAAGATTTGAGAACATACATGTCAAGGATGAAATTGTTGCCACTGAAGGGGGTGAGAAGTATGTCAGCACAATAATTGGCCAGGGAATTGTAAATGCAAAAGAGGTCATCGATCTCGCAACAAAAATTGGAGGCACTGAGGTCTATATAATAGAACAGGAATCATATCAGGGAAAAACCCCGATGGAATGCATCGCGGAAGACCTTAAGGTGATGAAAAGCTGGGGGTATTAAACTGCTTTTTAAGGAGCTTTTATTCAGATTTATAATTAAACCTTAACAAGGTGGCCGGTCCTTTCCCGGGACCTTCATTTGATATAAACATATCCCCATTCTCAAGGAATGTTATTCCTTCAGGCTGGTTAAAAATGACAGGATTAAGCCTGATCATCTGCTGAACAGTACCTGATTTGTCAAAAATAAAAAGCAAATGATCTTCTGCCGATAACAGATAGAGCTTACCCGTAACGGGATGAATGGCAATTCCCGAAGCACGGAATTTCAGGTCAGTTTCAACAGCCAGTCCTTTCTTTGAATTTTTAAGAGGCAGATCGATATTGTTTGTCCTGGCAAACTCCTTAAGCCCGTCAATATCAAAGGTAAACACAGGTTCCATTATCATACTTTTTGAAGCCAGATCAAAACCGAAAATGTACCTGTTATCTTTCGAAAGATCTCCCTTGCCGGGATTATCCTTGCAGGCAATCAGCAGCATGTCTGATTCAACATCATAGCATAAACCTTCATTATCCTTCGATGGAATTTCTGTTTTAAAAGGAGTCACAATTATATCAGCTGATTTAAAATCAGCTATTTCGTAAATGACTCCGTCACTCCTGAGCACATAAATTGTGTCCTCAGTCCTGGCGATTCCTTCATAATCACCTTTCGCATAAAATTCCTTCTGTTTGCTGATTTCACTTTTTATTATGTCATAAAAGAAGAGAATTCCTTTTTCATCCTGGATACATACTAATGTTGAAGGATCGACAAAAGTGATTCCGGAAATCTCATGCAAAACATAAGGCATCATAACAGTAACATCAGGAGATTTAAAATTATACCCTTCAATTCTCTGAGTTTTAATCTGACCTGTTTTGCATGCAGAAAGGATCAGAATAGCAATAGCTGAGATTACAGATATATGGATCTTCATAGGATTCTGCCTTTAATTTTAGCAGTAACAAGATAGTAAAGGGAGCTTAGAAAAGCTACTCCTTAAAGTAAACATCCACTTCCGCGACATTTCTCTTAAGGTCAATATTGCGGATCAGGGAAAAAAAATTATGCTATCTCTTATCCAAAGTCAATAGGTTAAGGCAGAATAATTTAATCAGTCTTCCCGAGTCTGGCTGTCCAACCCCCTCCGTTCATCAGCCTGACAGTGAGTTTGTCGCCTTTCTTAACAGTAACGATTTCCTTTTTATAATCAGTTGCGTCGCGATCCGAATTGATACCGTCCCTGAAAACCTCAGCCCTGTAATTGCCATTATCCAGAAATGAAAAGTCAATTGTTAATTCCCTTGGGGTCCAGTCTGTCATTGCACCGACAAACCAGGTTTCACCTTTCCTGCGGGCCAAGGCAACATACTCAGCCACCTTGCCGTCAAGCGGAACCGTCTCATCAAATGTTGTCGGCACCTTTGTAATAAAATCGGTGCATTCCTGCTCCCGCATGTAGATTGTTGGATTATCAGCCAGCATTTGCAGCGGGACCTCGAAAACCACATACATAGCCATTTGGTGAACCCGGGTTCCCTGGCTCATGGGCATTGAATTAATTGCCCTGAAGTTGGTTTGGTTTGAGTTTCTCATAGCACCCGGTGTGTAATCCATCGGACCTGCAAGGTTCCTTATAAAAGGAAGCGTTACATCATAGCGAGGGACATTTTCATTTGCCCATTTCACGTTTTCCATACCCTTTACTCCTTCATAACCGACAACATTAGGATATGTACGCTGCAGGCCTGTGGGCTTAAAAACACCGTGAAAGTCAACAAGTAATTTATTTTCAGCTGCAAGCTTTGCAATCTCATATGTTGAGGCAACTGCAACCTGGTCATCCCGGTCGATAAAATCAATTTTCATTCCTTTTATCCCTGTTTTGAAATAGAAGGGAAATGCTTTTTCCTGTTGTTTAAGGATATCCTGCCATGAGGCCCATACTATTAATCCTACATTCTTTTGATTTCCGTATGCTACCAGCTCCTCAAGATTTATCTCAGGTCTTGCCCTGGTAAGATCGCCTCTGGTGTTCCATCCTCCATCGAGGATAATATAGGGGATTTTGTAGCTTGAGGCAAAATCGATAAAATACTTGTATGAAGCTGTATTCATTCCTGCCCTGAAATCAACATGTGAGATATTCATATTGTTCCACCAGTCCCAGGAGACCTGTCCGGCTTTTATCCATGAGATATCCTGAATACGGCATGGGGAAGCCAGTTTCTGGACAATATCACAATTAAGCAGATCCTTATCCTGTTCGCTTATCACAGCCACCCGCCACGGGAAACTACGCGTGCCATCAGTTCTGGCAATGTAATCGGCCCTTCTGTTCGGGATTATATTTATATTCTTTACATATGTTTCCAGCGGATACGGGGCATACACTCCTTTGAAACCCATACCTGTCTCATTCAGGTCGAGATACATACCAGGGTAGTTTTCAAGATCCGCCTCAAGCACCACCACTTTTATGTTTTCTCCGGCATCGACAAGAACTGGAAGGAAAGCCAGCGAATCTTCGGGAAATTTTGAAAGGGTTATCTCCCTGTAGAGGGCTTCGAATGATGAATTGAAATTCTTTCCGTCACGGTAATCCCACTGGATAGGGATAAAGGCCTTATGATCCTCCGTAAAGTTGAAGTTAGCCTCTTCATTTTTAATGAATATCTCTCCAGGCAGTTTCGTGAAGAACCGGTAGGCTACAGCGTCGTCGTAGACCCTGAATATTACACCGTAATTTCCTTTACAGTTCAGGGTGATCTGGTTACAAATATCAGAAACCACAGATTTACGGTAATTAATTGCGTTGAAGCTGATATTGATTTTTTCGATTTTGGGAGCTGAAATCTTCGCATTATCGCCAAGCACTTCACCGCTTTGTAATAACAACGAAATTGCAGAAGGCTCAATAATCTGCTGATCCTTATGCTGAACCGACCATAACAGTTTAGCTCCTGCTTCAACCTTCAGCGTAATGAAGCCTTTGGGTGACTTTAATTCATAGACCTTAGTCTTTTGGGCCTGTAGTATTAAAGACGACACAATTAAAAGTCCAGATAAAAGGAATAAAATCTTTTTCATGATTCTGATTAATATGAGGATTTATGCTTTAAGTTTAGTTATTTTTAAACACAAAAGCAAAAAGAAAAACGTTAAGATAATTGAAAGGATAGAGCTTCGCCATATTAAAATGGACCTGGTAAGTCCGTTTGTAACTTCAATGGGAACCGAATATGATGAGGAACATATAATAGTCAGCGTTGATGCCGGGGGAGTGTTATTTTCTGATTGCCTCCGGCTGACAAAATCGTTACCTTTGATACAGCTTAAATAAGATTTTAGCCTGCTGAGAGGATTGATGAGAAATGAAATACTCCGAAATTAAGAACTCAGGAATAAGAATTCCTGCTATTCTTTTTGGCACCAGCGCCCTGGGTAACCTGTATCGTGCTTTGGATCAGGACACCAGATTATCAATTGTAAGAGAGTGCCTGCATTCATCAGATGGCCCGGTTGTATTTGATACTGCCGGTAAATATGGTGCGGGTCTGGCACTTGAAGAGCTGGGCCGTTTGCTCTCTTTACTCGATGCCGATCCGGAAAGGGTAATCATAAGCAATAAGCTGGGATGGCTCAGGACGGAGCTTACGACTGAAGAACCCTGTTTCGAAAAGGGAGTCTGGATGGACATTCATCATGATGCAAAACAGGCTATTAGCGCTGAGGGAATTATCTCATGCTGGGAACAGGGTAATCAATTGCTTGGGGAAAAGTATCGTCCCGGGTTGCTTTCAGTGCACGACCCCGATGAATATCTGGCAACTGCCGGCAACGATTCAGAACTAAGGATGAAGCTTTACAGCGATATTCTGGAGGCTTATAAGGCTCTCTTTGAATTAAAAAAATCAGATAGTTCAATATTAATAGGGGTGGGCGCAAAAGACTGGAAGATAATCCGGGATATTTCAAGGAACATCGATCTCGATTGGGCAATGTTTGCTAACAGCCTGACACTTTTCAGTCATCCCCGGGAACTGGTCTCATTTATGAGCGAGCTGCACTCAAGGGGAGTGACAATAATTAACTCAGCAGTTTTTAACGCCGGTTTTCTTATCGGAGGCAATTTTTTTAACTACAGGTTTATTAATAAAGAAGATCCGGAGCATGACAAATTATTTAAATGGCGGGATTCGTTTTTTAAGATCTGTGATACTTACTCGGTCAGGCCATCTCATGCCTGTATCCGTTTCGGGATGAGTCATCCTGCTGTAGCTGCCGTTGCGCTCAATACATCCAATCCCGATCATGTAAAAAGAAATGTCGAAGAAGTTCAGAATGAAGTGCCTGAAGAACTCTTCGGTGCTATGAAAAACCAGGGACTGATTGATAAAGAGTACCCTTTCGTATAAAGAATGAGCGAAAAGTAATTATAACCTTTTAATATTATAGAATGAGTTCGATGCATGCAGCAGTACTTGAAAAATATGGCCGCTTTGAATGGAAGCAGGTCAGTCAGCCTGAGATAGCAGATAATGAAGTATTGATTAAAGTAGGCTATGCCGGTATATGTGGCAGCGATCAGCACATATTCAAAGGGGAATTTCATCCCAGGTCACCAATCCCTTTTATCCCCGGACATGAATTTGCCGGAGTTATAACCAGGACCGGATCAAAGGTCAAGGATTTCAGGCAAGGTGACCTGGCAGCTGTTGATCCTATAATCTGGTGCGGGGAATGCCCTGCCTGTAAGCTGAAACATTATCCTGCCTGTACTTCCTTGAAATTGCTCGGTGTGGATATGAACGGAGGATTTGCAGAATATATAAATGTTCCTGAGCATATGTTATATAAAATCGATCCATCAGTTCCTCCTCAACATGCAGCACTGGTAGAAATCCTGTCTATCGGATTTCATGCCTGCAGCAGGGCAAAGGTTCAGCCGCAGGATACTATTGTGATATGGGGCGCAGGAAAAGTAGGTCAGAGTATTCTTCAGGCGGTAAGGACAAAAACCCTGAATACCGTCATTATGGTGGATATTCTTGACAAAAGGCTCAACCGTGCTAAGAAGCATTTTCCGGAAATACATACAATTAATGCCAGGAATGAGAAGCCGGTTGAACGCATTAAAGAGATAACCCAGGGTAAGGGAGTCGATATTGCTTTTGAAGCCGTGGGTCATTTTTCTGAAATTCCGGGTGTTGTAAATCCTGTCAGGGGATGCATTCAAAGCATACGCGGAGCAGGAAGAGTCACAGTCCTGGGACTTGGCGATGAGCCTGTACCGCTTCTCATGAAAGAATTGATATGGAAGGAAGCTGCAATAGTTTCCTCGAGAGTGTCGCATGGTGAATTTGCTGAAACAATCCTGAATTTAGAGAAAGGGACTCTTAAACCTGATGCCCTGGTCACAGATATTATCGATCCGTCGGATATACAGCATGGATTTGAGATGCTTGAAACCGAACCAGAAAACCATCTGAAAATTCTTATGAAGTTTGACAAATAATTATGAGAATTGACGCTCATCAGCATTTCTGGAAGTATAATCAGGTTGAATATTCATGGATCTCCGATGAGATGAGTATTCTAAGGAGGGACTTCCTTCCGGACGATCTGCTTCCATATATAAGGCAAATTAATTTTGACGGCTCCATAGCTGTTCAGGCCGGGCAAAGCATTGAAGAGACAAGATGGCTTTTGGAACTTGCGGGCAAATACGATTTTATCAAAGGAGTAATTGGTTGGGTTGATTTGTGTTCAGGTGAAGCTGAAAGCCAGCTGGAAGAATTTGCCTTACACCCAAAATTCACCGGGGTACGGCATGTGCTTCAGGATGAAGCCGATGATATGTTCATGCTGCAGGAAGCTTTTTTAAACGGCATCAGCCTGCTAAAAAAACATACACTGGTTTACGAATTACTGATATTTCCCAGGCATCTGTCTTATGCTGTGGAACTGGTTAAACTATTTCCGGATCAGCAGTTTGTTCTGGACCATATTGCCAAGCCGCTCATAAAAGACAGAATAATATCGCCATGGAAGGAGGATATAAAGCAGCTTGCTATGCAAAAAAATGTTACCTGTAAACTTTCAGGAATGGTCACAGAAGCATCATGGAAGGATTGGAGCAAAGATGATTTTGTTCCTTATCTCGATATAATATTTGATTCATTTGGTACATCACGCCTGATGATTGGCTCCGACTGGCCGGTTTGTACAATGGCATCAGATTATCAGCATACAATGCAAATCGTAATTGAATATATTGATTTGAAATGCAGTGGCGGCATGGAATTGATCATGGGCAGGAATGCTGAAAGGATATATGATCTGAAAGATTAAGGTTTGTCATTAGGGGGTATGACAATTATTGCATGAATTCTCAGAGCAGGAATGTTTCAATCGTCCAGTAATACTTGTTATAACTTTCTTTAAGGTTCTTAAGGACGTACAGATTTGATCCTTCTTTATTTACGAAAACAAATACGGGATGTGTTTCATAAAGTTTTCTGATCCCGTTTTCAGTCACAAAAACAGGGGAAACTGTGAATGTCCTTATTTTATTAAGGCTTGAAGTATTGAATTGTTCTAAATTGGGTGAAAAAATGGATGTAAATCCCTGACTGTAATCATAGTGTGATGAACAAACAAAAATACTGTTTAGAGCCGGGCATTCGTCAAATGCTGAAATATTTTCCAGTTCGGTTTCAAGCTGACCATATAAAAGAGGTGACAAAGGATGAAACTGAGCATCGTATTCAGGTAAAAACCACACACTCCTGAATCCGTCATATAGCCGGGTCCCGTCCGCTGAAACAAAGAAATTCCCAATTGAAGTATGATAATATGAAATAGTATCATTTACCATTCCATTGGTAATGTCAAAAATGAGGATGCCGGTAGGACTGAGAGTGGTCCGGGTACCTACCAGATTTGGTTTTCCGGGTCTTTTTCTTATCAGGGTCTTTTCATAGATCTTACTCCAGCCCAGACCAACAGTTTCATTCAATTCTCCCGTATTCAGGTTAAGATTCCTCATGTTGACCCACTGTCCTGTAGAAGGAGTGATATAGCACCAACCAAAGTCCCCGTATACAATATCAAAAGGGATACAATCTATTGTATAATCACGGGTAATCTGCCGGTTATCAATATCAACCAGGCTGACTGATGATACCGAGTAACCTATAACCGCTTTATGTCCATCCTCTGACAGACTGATACAATTCGGTGTTTTGTCCAGAGGAATTGTCGCTGACTCATTTGTTCCTGTATTGAGAATTATCACGGAGTTTGGGGATTTCGTGCAAATGGTCATGATATTTACATCATGATTGTACTCTGCATCTGTAACAATCCCTTCTATTTTTATCACTCCAGGCAGGATTGTTGCGCTTGCAGTAACATGAACCGGAATAGACAAAATGCCGGTTCCTGAGTTGCTTGTTATCTGAATTGTTCCAGTCAGTTCCTGTCCCTCCTGGATGTGAATGAAATCAAGGGAAACTGAAATTACTGTTGAGTTTGCATAATAAAGTGATCCGGAGGTTGAAGAAACTATCAGCCAGTCAGGTATTCCGGTGATTTTCCATAACAAAACACCTTCTGAGGAATTGTTAATGGTAAATGACCTAGAACCGGCAGAGATAAAATCAATAGCTGTAACGGAACACTGTAAAGTTGGTGATCCAAAATCGACATAGGCTACAACAAAGGATACCAGACCGAAATTCTCGACATCAAGAATAATATTGGCAAAATAAACCTGATAACCGCCGGGAAAATAATTCTTCCTGATACTAAATGCAAGCGGGACCTCCCCGTTATTTACTCTGCCGTTCATCGAGCTGAATGATAGCCATTTGGGCTGCATGAAAACCGAGTAATCCGAATTTGTCTGTTCCGGAAGCTGAATGGCGGTTTCTATGTTATCCTGATTACTGTACAAAAACAGGGTATCGGAGAGCGTATACAAATTATCATTGTTCTTTAACAAAAAATCATCGCTGCAGGAAACAACTGAAGCTACCAGCAACAAAAAGCAGGGAATGATCAGTATTTTTCTTACCTGTTCCATAAATAAAATCTGAGCCCGGCTGAAAACTCAATCCTTGACAAATTCTCGAATTTCTCCTTTTCAAGATCAATTGTGGTGGTGTTTATGCCATCTGTGATTTTTATTTTCCTGATAGATGATAAGAATGCAGACAGATCGGCTCCGAGTGAGAAATACCTGTTAATAAAATATTCAAATCCTATGCTGACGTCAGTTCCTATATTCTTACCTGTAAGAAGGTAATAATCCTTAAGATAACCAGCTTCATTCCTATAAGTCGCCAGACCAAACGAACAGGAAGAATTCATCTTGAATGTTTTTTTGGTTCCAATGGCTTGCTGCGCAAAAAACATGGCGCCAAAATAGTTCACAAAGATCTTTTCGGTGTATGAGGCATATATCAGATGAACGCCATCCTGAGGATCAATGAAGCTTTTAAGACCGGCAGAAGTATAGAAGAATTTGTTTGTTATTCCTGCTCCATATTCCGGGTTGATCAGGAACGTCAGACTGCTACTGGCATGCAAACCCAGTTTCATATCCCTGTAATACGATTTTGCCAGGGTTGAAGTTAATCCCAGGTTATTAACCATAGCTGCTTCAGCGTCTTTTGAGCTGGCCAGCAGATAACCAATTCCTCCGATAGTTGCCAGGCGCAGCCTTTCGAAGGTATCTGTATTGTTTGCCTTTTTCTCTTTCTTGTTTTCAGTTGTCCTTGCTTGAATTGTATAGTTTATGACATTTTTAAGCGGTATTTTTCCTGATGTTCTTACCCCTTTAGTGAACACTTCAAAAAAAATCGCGTTGTTTGCAATTTTATTAATTCTGCAATTAATTGTATCATGACTCAGGGTAATAATCTTGTCCTGTGAATATCCTGCAGAGAGAAGGCCAAATAAAAAAAATGCAACTGGCAGGATCTTTTTCATTTCTCTTGATGATTGTTGAGGAACAGATTTATGATATAAACGTTGACTTTGACAAATTAATTATATTTTCCTTGTCACCCCGGTATAATATAGATCATATTTCCCCTTCCCCCCGGGTCGGTCAGATGAAAATATCATGAGATCATTCAGGAACCCGTCTTTGTCTGTCGGTATAATTATTGGCCTGTATTCATTATACTGAGTATTTATTTTATCACCGAAATTAACAGGTTCTGACCACACCCTCCCGTCATACATGGAGTACCATAAGTCAAAACCGCCAAACCCGCCGGCCCTGTCGGATGTAAATACCATCATGTTATCCCTGATATACGGGCATTTGTCATCAGCACTACTGCTGAGTTGCTCAACTTTATTGACAGTGAGTCCCGGCGATTGGTCAATAAGTTTGTTTTCGTCACTCACAGCACGGTAAATATCAAAAGTATTATCACGGTTTGATGTAAAATAGACCGTTTCCCTGTTTAAAATTTCATTCCGGTGAATTGTAATGTAACCGTCATCATAAACTGAATTTACACCTGAAAGTTCAGAAGGTTTTCCTATGGGCTGCATATCATTTTCATCAGCAGTATAATAGCAATAGTAAATATCATTGTTCCCGTTAATATCGGTCGTGTAGAAAAAGCGTTTAGTTTCATTTCCGCTGTTACTATACTCATCTGCTTTAAAGTCATAAGTAAAGTATGGCCCTAATTCATTATAAGTACTGTTTATCGAATCAGCCAGCCCGCATTTTTGCCACTCAGCTGATATATCAAATACACCTGTTACTAAATCACCGATTGCCTCACAATCATAAAAAATAAAATCGAAATGAGTACCGCCGCTACCCCTGTTCGTTGAAAAGAGCAGCGAAAATGATCTGTCGCTCCACGAGATGCTTAAATCTGAATTATAATCATCATATGTTGAATTAACCTTTGAAAAATTAACCGGTGAAAGCGGAATAATAGCTTTGTCAAAATTCTGTCTTTTATCGTTACATGAAACAAGCAATATCAACAGGAGAGATATAATTGTTTTTATCCTCATTTATCCATAGATTATAAGTTAATTACTAATCCAATGTTTATGTTCTGGTACCTGACAGGCAGAAAGAAAAACCCTTCGACGCTGGTTTCATCATTGAACCCGGGCATTGTAGAATTCAAACCGTAATTTAAGCTGATGCCATATTTTTCAGACAGATAGTAATTGATTTTTATACCAGCATTACTCATAGAACTCCATCTGGTGTCTTTCTTTACGGAATTGATCTCCCCCAATTCTGAATTGGTAACAATTAATTCGGGATGTACGCTCATGGAACAGCCCAGCTGAAAAACAAGCAAAACTTCAGCATGCCGGGTTTCTGGTATTTTCACGATCAGGCCTACTAATCCTTTTAATATCTGGTAATTGCCTGCGGTTACCGTAGTTTCGCCATAGTTATTAAGGATACGGTCATATTCTGATTTGTAGGCCTTCTCATTAAAAGAAATATTGGAGTACCCAATGTTAGAGCTGAGACCGAAGAACCTTCCTGTATAGCGTAAAAAATCAATTTCAAGGTTGGCACCTGCCCCTGCAAAACCGGAATAATTCTCCATATTTTTGTCTGCAAAGTCAGCATACGGAACGGAAATTCCCGAATTTATGCCAACAAGGCTTTTTTTATTCTCTTTCTGAGCATTGACAAGAGGAATTATAGTGAGGCATATCAAAATGGTTAAAACCGGCTTTTTCATGGCGTTTAACATGACTGGTTGAAGAAAAACACCTTTTCAGATATCTGGTCAAAGCAACATTAACCATGCCGGAATCAAAAATATTAATAATTGTTGAAATCAATATTAGCGAAAATAGCTTGTCAAAAAAACCTTAACCGGAAACCTGTTTATCACTTCTTTTTGTAGTTTTCAATCAGCGAGATTTTGGGAAATCCAAGTTTTGCAATATCCGGATAGTATTTATTGGCTTCCTCAGTTGACTTGAATCCTGTTACAAATACTTTATAATATTCCCATTCCTGGACGATCTCAACAGGCAGATTGAGTTTAGTTGTGATCCTTTTCTGCGCATCCAGAGCCGCCGATTTGTCGTGGAACACCTCAACCTGCAGGGCAATAGATGGTTGAGACTCATCAGATGTTTCTTCTGCTGTAACAGGTAAAGGTGGATCCACCTCCGCTGGTTCTTTGATAGTATCAGGTTGCACAAAAGCTTGCGGATTAATTTCTTCCAGCCTCTTAACAGGCAATACCCAGAAATTCTTCAATCCAAGAAATGCAAGTGTGGGGAAAAGTTTTTCCATCTCTTCCTGGTTTGAAAATCCTGTAATCTGCACCTTATAGAATCCATCTTCAGTGACTACGATAACAGGATTGTCTAGAACAGCTATGAGCTTTCCTTTCAGTACTGAAGAATTAGGTTCCAGCCGGAATGCACCGACCTGTATAATCAAATCAGGATTGATTGAAATATTTTTCGGATTTACCGGAGAGCGGAACTGGCCGTATGAAATAAGACCATGAAAAAGCAGTATTGCAGATAAAATCAAGTAACGGGAATTCATTACTTAACCTGTTAAATGAAATTTATAAATTCCTTATAACAAAGTTAAGTTTATTTTCAATAAATTTTGTTTAAGTGTCAGGGATTATGGTTTTTCTTTCATGGCATTCAATATGCCAGGGTTTACTTACCACAGGGCATATATTTCCTGAAGATCTTGATTTTAAACTCTCCATCCGTGACACGGATACTGCCCGAAGAAGATCCAAGAAGACCTTCAAAAGTGCCGGTAAGAACATCGTCTGTAATGTCCGTAATAAATACGTTCTTGCCATAAAAATTATTCAGGTAATAAAATCCGGGTGAAGTACTGTTCCAATTCCCGAATGAATAAAACTGTATTTCAGCCGACCTGCCAAATTGTTGAGGTACAGGAAGTCCGGCAGGTAATGAATCAGGTGATAATCCATTTATATATATTGCAGCTACAAATTCCTCATCACACCTGATCAGATTGATCTGCTTCAGGTCAAAATTGTTGCAGCTGCCATAGAAATAGCAATTTGAGAAGCTGTCGACAGGCTGCACCTTTTCGATATGGTCTTTAAATACCCTGTAATCTTCACCGAATAAACCCCTTATTGTACCTATGGTCAGGGGTGTGCGGGGATTATTATTTCTGTCGTGAACTGGCAGAGAGGCTCGCGGCCCTATGATCTCTGTTTTGTCACAGGATGATAACAGGATGAAAGCTGTCGGGATTAATAACCGTGTCAGTAATAATATAGGTTTCATTTTCAGGTTTTTCAGCAATGCAGGGTTAGTGAACTCAGAATAACTGCAAAATGTATACCAGTTTTTTGCAGATATTTCACAAATATTTATATTTAACTATGTGTTTGAATAATTCTTATGGAAATGAAATATAAACCAGGCAGTGTCAGAAAGACCTATCCTTTTGAATCCCCGTGTAAAAAGACCATGTATAATTCATTGGTTGAAGCAAATGAAGCGATCGATTATCTCCGGAAGAATAAATATGTAAAAGATTTGTCAGCCTATAAATGTTCAGATTGCGGGTTCTGGCATTTAACAAGTAAATGACATATTTTAAGCCGGCGGCCTTTTTGCTTTACAGGCCGGCTTAACCATTAAACCTTCAATGAAGAATTAATGATTCATTCCTTCTTATGCTGGTTTGAATGTACAAAAAGAAGAATAACGGTTGTAATAAGTAAGAAGCTGTTAGCGCCAAGAAAATAGCTTGCAATGTATATAGCATCAAGTCTATGCTTTAGAGTTATTACAGAAAATACTCCGGTTAAAATTAATACTGCTCCTATACCGGCAGAGATATATGCAATCCACTTTAATGCTTTCATAGGTTTGAATTTAATGCTTCCCGGTGAAACTTACAGAAAATCTCAGCCAAAAATACAAACTGGTTCATTAATAAATTTATAATAACAAGGGTAAGTAATAAGGTGGATAGTTAAAAACAATGACTGCCTTTTTATGAGAGTGGAGATGGGGGGAGTCGAACCCCCGACCTTGTGACTGCGAGTCACACGCTCTGGCCAACTGAGCTAAATCCCCTGAATGAACTACTCAAATTTAAGAGAAAATTGGCAATTATCCGGAAGAAATAACTTTATAATTGGCTAAAAGTGCGAGATTGAGAGTGAGTTTTGAGAAATATGTCCCGCGGTCTTAAAGTTCTGCGTTCTTGTGGTCAGTTGATGACAGATTAAAAATGCAGAAAAATTACCCTGAATTTTGTAATCAGCTGAAATCAATATTGAAGATGAGCATTTTACAATCCATAGAACTTTCTAAAAATCATGATAAAAAGAAAGGAAAAACTCAAAGTCAATCTAAGTATCTGAGAAATATTCTATCAGTTCTGAAGGGTCTCAGTAAGAAAAATTAATTCATTTCAGATTTCAAAATGAACATCCGGAAATGCAAATTCAGGTTTTTGAGAAAACCAGTACTCCATTTTGTCCGCCAAAACCGAATGAATTGGAAATCGCAGCTTTAATTTCCACAACTCGGGCCTTATTAGGTACTACATCAAGATTACATTCCGGATCTTTTGTCTCATAATTAATTGTAGGAGGTAAAATCCCATAATGAACTGCCAGTACAGTTGCAGCTGCTTCAATTGCGCCCGCAGCACCAAGAGTATGGCCAATCATTGACTTGGTTGAGCTTACCGGGATATCTCTGTTTTTAAAGGCTTTTTTAATTGCCAGAGTCTCCGTTTTATCATTCATCTTTGTGGCGGTTCCATGAGCATTGATATAACCTATATCCTCAAGTTCAAGACCGGCATCCATAACAGCATGCTCCATAGCTGCTGCTGCCCAGATGCCAGTTGGTTCAGGAGCAGCAATAGCATAGGCATCTGATGTCATACCGAAGCCTTTCAAAAATGCAAAGTGTTTTGCTCCCCTCTTTTCAGCATGTTTCAGCGTTTCGAGAACCAAAACGCAGGCTCCTTCGCCAATCACAAATCCATCGCGATTCAGATCAAAGGGACGGCTTGCCATTTCAGGTTTATCGTTGAAAGTTGAAAGGACACCCATTGTTGAATAGGCATCAAGCACTAAAGAAGTGATGGTGGATTCGGCACCTCCGGCAAGGATGACATCGGCCATACCTCCTCTTAGTAATCCAAGTGCAATACCAATTGAATGTGTACCAGTTGTACACGCAGCAGAAACTCCCAGAACTGGCCCGTGAATTCCCAGAACAATGGCTGCATTGCATACCGGCATATTGGGTATAACTCTGGGTACGGTTAAGGGATTGACTGAATCGGGCCCCATTTTTAAAAACCGGATATGCTGCTCTTCGAGGTGTGAATAATCTCCGGCGCCTGATCCAATGACACATCCAATTCTGGCCCTGTCTTCATTATTCAGATCCAGACCAGCATCCTTTACTGCTTCAATTGCAGCACTGGAAGCCAGTTGAGATACTCTGGCCATTTTACGCGATTCTTTACGATCAAAATAATCCTCAGGTTTATATGTTATTACTTCAGAAGCGATCTGACTTTTGTGACCCTGAGGATTAAAAGCCTGAATTCTTTTTATTCCCGATCTTCCTTTTATCAGTGAATTCCAGAAATCAACACGGGTACAACCAATGGAAGTAAATACACCAATGCCGGTAACAACAACAGATTCTTTTTCTTCCATATCTGACTTCAGAATATATTAAACTACTTCTATAATCTAGTTAATTCAATTTCTCAAATTCTCTTATGGAACTGCAAGATAATAACAATCCCTGAGAATAAACCGAACACCTTTTTGCCTGGTTAATAATTTCTCATGCAACAGACAGTATAACTATTGTACTTAACCTAATGTTCGCACACTCACACTATCGGGACAGGCGCCCTGACATCGCAAAATAAAAATACCGGCTGAAGAGCCGGCATTCTGGTTGTCCCGTCAGGTCTCCCGCCTTCGCCTTATCAGGCTATGGACGGGTAAACTTCTCGACCTTCCGGGCCAACAAAAAAAGCTGCATGTGCAGCTTTTTATTGTTGTCCCGTCAGGTCTCGAACCTGAACTCTTCTGATCCAGAATCAGACGTGTTGCCAATTACACCACGGGACAGTTTTGAGGCTGCAAATATAAACTTATTCCTGAAAAATTACAAGCCATTTTTAAAGTCATGCAAGTCTTGCCAGTCATGCAAGTCTTGCAGGTCAGAACTTTTGATCTCTGACTTGCATGACATGCACGACCTGCACGATTTCTGTAAATTTTCAGTTAATTGTGTAGTAGACTGTCAGCTTCGGTCTCATTCTCACATCAGGGAAATCGGATGATGCAAAACGGAATCCCGGAAACCTTTCAGTAGGCCAGAGCTTGAAAAACATCCCGTAATTGGGAGTTGCTACCGTATTAATGGGGATAAACAGGCTGGTAACATCAACCATTATGAAATTAACATTCAGATTGAACGGTGATATAAAAACCTGATTAGCCTCAATGGTTTTGGGCTGGGAGTTCCATATAACCTTATCCTCTTCCCATGGTTCAACAATCTGCTGGAGTACACCACCATATCTTGCCAGACCAGTCGATGGATCAATGTCGGTAAGATAGATCGGATCAAACGGTACCGGAAGATCGTACGATAGCTGTAATGTGACCTTCCTGATCACGGCTGATTTTGGAAGGGCATTCAGATTGAACCAGATAAGGCTCCGGTTTGAACGCATAACCGTCAGGAGAGGTTCAGTTATGTATGTTGCCTCAAAATATTTATATTTCCCAAAGTTCTTATCTCCTTCAAGATTTGAAATCATTGCGTCTTTCCCATCATCAGGTCCGGGCTGCAACACTAAAGTCTGCCATTGGTTGCTGTCCCATGGAATTTTAAGAACCAGTGGATTCTCCTTGGTGGTTGCCCTGAGCTCAGCCGCTGTGAAACGCAGTTTTTGAGGCATATATCCTTCTTTTTCGAGCAGAAAATCATAGAACTCAGAGCCTCCCCTTATAAGGAGATGATTAAGAGCTGCTTCAATCTTGAAAGCATAATGCCATCCGTTGTTAGCGAAAACCGTCAGCTTTGCGGTTGTTAAAAGAGTTGGCCTCATACACATTGGACAATCAAGAATACATATTGTCCAGAAGCCTAATGGCTTGATGATCTGCATCCCAAAATTTGCATATCCAAACTGGCCGGGTGACTGATCACCTACAAGAAGAACTTCCGGAGCAACCGATGTAACCTGGTCAGACCGGATAATAAAGTTCAAGGGAAGCGGATCACTTACAAGATAGGCGAGTGGAGAACCCTCAATCGGAGCAGCATAGATAACTTCTCCGGAAGGATTTATAACAAGGAATTTTGTTAGATTGTAATCACCCGTCTGAAGTTCTAGATTTTCACTTGTAAATCCCGGACCAAATGCGTAAACGGGTATCAATGAATCTGAAATAACACTATTGCCTTCCATATCTTCTATTGAAACCATGATATGATAGGACATAATCCCGCTGTCGAGAGACGAACCTGAAAGAGATTTTGCACCCTCTTCAGGCATGCTCAGAGAAAATTCTGCCTTCCCTTTTTCTGCAAAGTCATCATTCCTGTTTTCACAGGACCAGATGCCAATAACAGTCAGGGGAATCAGAAAACCATATAAACACTTGATTAATGCTTTCATAATTCCAGTTTTAAATTCTACAAAAAAACAGGTTATACCTCATTTACAATCAAATAGCATGCCAAAAAAATGTCATGCGGTCATGAAGTCGTGCAGTCATGCAGTCAGATAAAGACTGCAAGACCGCAAGACCAGTCGACTGCAAGACATTATTTATTGATCTTGGCCCAGGTGTCCTTCAGCGATACCGTCCGGTTGAAAACCAGAAGTTCTTTTGTGGAATCCTGATCAATGCAGAAATAACCAAGGCGTTGGAACTGGAATTTGTCAGACGTTTTGGCGTTGGCCAGCGAAGGTTCGACTTTACAGTCTTTAAGTATCTTAAGGGAATCGCGATTCAGAAAACTCCGATAGTCGTCATCTTTTTGTCCGGCAGGATCCTCATGATCGAACAGCCTGTCATATAACCTGACTTCGGCATCGATAGCATGTATGGCAGAAACCCAGTGCAGGGTCCCCTTGACTTTTTTTTCAGATCCGCTTTCTCCGCTTCTGGTCGAAGGATCATAAGTACAGTATACTTCTTCGATCTTCCCCGCTTCATTCTTCTTAAAGCCTGTGCATTTTACAATGTAAGCGCCCTTAAGCCTGACCTCCATGTCCGGGGTCATCCGGAAGAATTTATGAGGAGGATTTTCCATAAAATCATCCTGCTCAATAAAAATCTCCCTGCTGAAAGGGATCTCCCGTTTACCCATGCTCTCATCCTCGGGATTATTGATAAGTTCAACATTTTCGGTTTTTCCTTCGGGATAGTTGGTTATGATCACCCTCAAAGGATTAAGTACTGCAAACACTCTTGGAGCACGGGTGTTAAGATCTTCCCTGACAGCATGTTCGAGGAGGGAAACATCATTGATCGCTTCGACCTTTGTATATCCGATCAGATCGATAAATTTTCTGATCGATTCGGGTGTATATCCTCTTCGGCGAAGACCACAAAGAGTAGGCATGCGCGGATCGTCCCATCCGGAGACTTTACCTTCCTGCACCAGCTCGAGCAGTTTCCGCTTGCTCATCATTGTGTAGGTAAGATTGAGCCTGTTGAATTCAATCTGCCGTGGCCGGTAATCATCTGTCTTAAGCTGATCGACAAGCCAGTCGTATAAGGGCCGGTGCACCTCGAATTCGAGAGTGCAGAGCGAATGTGTAATGCCCTCAAAATAATCGCTCTGTCCATGTGCAAAATCGTACATGGGGTAAACCTTCCAGGTCTCGCCGGTGCGATGATGCGCAGATTTGATGATCCTGTAGATTATTGGATCACGCATCTGCATATTCGGGGAGTTCATGTCGATCTTTGCCCTTAGAACCCTGCTTCCTTCATCAAATTCGCCTCTGTTCATTCTTTCAAACAGACCGAGGCTTTCCGAAACAGACCGGTTGCGGAAAGGACTTTCAATACCTGGCTGTGAAGGAGTACCTTTCTGTGAAGAGATTATATCTGCGGGTTGATCGTCAATATAAGCTAACCCTCTTTTTATAAGGTCGGCAGCAAAATCATACAACTTCCCGAAATAATCCGATGCATAATATTCACGGTCCTCCCAATCGAAACCAAGCCATCTGATATCCTCCTTTATGGAGTCGATATATTCGATATCCTCCTTAACCGGATTTGTATCATCGAAACGAAGATTGCACTTGCCGCCATATTTTTGAGCCATTCCGAAGTCGAGACAGATTGCCTTGGCGTGCCCGATATGAAGATAGCCGTTAGGTTCAGGAGGAAACCTTGTATGAATTCTCCCTCCGTTTTTCCCCTCTTTAAGGTCATCAATAATAAACTGTTCAATAAAGCTCACAGGTGGTTTTGTCTCTTCACTGCGGTTAATGTTTTCTTCGTTCATCCAATTGCTTTTGAAACTACAAAAATAGGATGAATTTGAAAGCATCATGCTAATCGCGTTGATTTTTTCCTTTGTGATACTTTGTGAAATCCTTAGAGACCTCCTATATAACTCTTTTCAACATTTTGATTATCAATAGTTCTTTTCACCAGCCTCATGCGGCTTGCTTTAAACGGGCTAATTGCTTTTCAAGGTTTTTAATTTTTTCTTCCTTGAGTTTATCCTGATTTTCAATTAGTA
>JBBSAP010000052.1:0-22039 GCA_038252165.1 Bacteroidales bacterium
CGGTTGTACCTGCCAGCCATGATATGAAGTGCCTTTGAATGAAATAAATATAAAGTACCTTGTCAACACCGGATAAATTTCTGCAAATATAGGCATTAAGCCATATTATCCGGATTTACTTTGATTTTTTAAAATTCGCAATCCAGGTATAGGAAAATCGATCTTTAAATGTAATTTTACTTCCACCTAAAAACGATTTTATAATTTTTTTAACCTAAATCTTTCATTATGACAGAACAGAAAAATACACAAACCGCAGGTATGATGTTTATGGGCATGATATTCTTCCTGTTTGGCTTTGTTACGACTTTCAACATTACCCTGGCAGACAAGTTCAAATCAGTTTTCGAGCTGTCGAACTTCGAGGCCCAGCTTGTAAATGGTGCTTTTTTCTTTACCTACTTCGTGCTTTCTTTTACAGCAGGAGGTATCATTAAGAAAATCGGTTACAAGGGAGGCGTTATCCTGGGTCTTTTACTGGTAGCTGTTGGCAGCTTCCTGTTTTTTCCTGCTGCCAAGGCAATATCTTTCCCATTCTTCCTGTTTGCCATTTTTATAATGGCGGGTGGTGTCGTTTTCCTTCAAACAGCAGCAAATCCTTACGTTACTGCGTTAGGGCCTTCAGCCACTGCTTCAGGCAGATTAAACCTTACTCAGGCTCTTAACTCCATAGCGACTTATCTTGCACCTATACTTGCCGGACTTTTTGTCTTTAAGGCTGCTGCAGATGCAGCCCTTAATGCAGCCGAATCAGTGCCAACTGCTCCGTTTTTAATAATTGCGGTAGTAGTTATTATTATTGCAGTTGCAATTTATTTATTAAAACTGCCTGAAATTTCCACCCAGGGTGTTGAAAGAAAAAGTGTATGGAAACATCCGCATGTTGTGCTTGGGGCTGTCGCTATTTTCTGTTATGTAGGTGCTGAAGTAGGATCTGCAGCAATGCTTCAGAGATACTTCCAGGAAGCTTTACAGATGGCCCGAAATGATGCAGCTATGATGATAGCCCTTTACTGGGGTGGTGCAATGGTGGGCAGATTTTACGGATCATTCATGCTTTCAAATGTTGAAAAGTCAAAGAAATACCTTTATACTGTTCTTGTCCTGTTACTCGCATTGTTTGTCGGATGGTTTGTACGCAAGGAAATAACAGATGGTCTCATTTTCGCAGGTATTGCTGCAGTAAATTATCTGGCAATGCAGCTTGGCAAAGGTAGTGCAAGCAGGTCTCTGGCTGTTTTCGGCATAATTGCCGCTTTGCTGCTTTTGGTTGTCATGGCTGTCAGCGGACCGGTTATTTTGTGGGTTGGCTTGTCAATTGGCTTCTTTAACTCCATAATGTTCCCCAATATTTTTGCACTTGGAGTTGAAGGCCTTGATAAAGGTGAACTCAGTATGGCCTCAGGTCTTATTAATACCATGATCGTCGGCGGAGCCGTAATTCCGGTCCTTATGGGACTTATCGCTGACGGAGTGGGTGTGAGGTTTGCTTTCATCCTTCCTATTATATGCTATCTGTATATAGTATTTTTTGCACTTGTGGGAAGCAAGCGCCGGTAAAGGGGAAAATCATCCTTAATTGATATAAAGAAGCCGTCTCAACTTTTGTTTTGAGGCGGCTTCCTTTTTTTCCCCCGACAATTATTATATTTACATTCTTTCGTAATCTTATAATCAAAATAAAATATCCATGGCAACAAAAGAAAATCTTATTCTTAAGATAAATAATGGCGACAATAAAGTATTTCATGAACTTTATGGCAAGGATCCTGCTGAACTTAAAAGGAATGCGAAAAGATATACTGATCTTCTGAACAGGTTTACTGCTGAATTTGGAGACAGGGATTGTGAATTCTTTACATCTCCGGGCCGCACTGAAATAGGCGGCAACCACACCGACCACAATTACGGCCGCGTCCTGGCAGGTGCCGTAAACCTCGACAATGTCTGCGTTGCTGCAAAGAACAATACAAACACAATACGTATCCTGTCGGAAGGTTATCCGAGATTTGAAGTTGATCTCTCAAGTCTCAAGCCCGATAACAACGAACAATATACATCGGCTGCCCTGGTGAGAGGCATATGCTCGCGCCTTACAGAACTTGGCTTTAATATTGGAGGTTTTGATGCTTGTATCGATGGCGGTGTACCAAAGGGTTCAGGATTAAGCTCTTCGGCTTCATTTGAGGTTCTGATAGGAGCAATCATCAGCCAGCTTTTCAACGAGGGTTCGATCGATCCGATTGAAAATGCCATTATCGGACAATACTCCGAAAACAATTATTTTGGAAAGCCTTGCGGACTGATGGACCAGACAGCCTGCGCAATGGGGGGACTGATCACCATTGATTTCAAAGATCCTTCAAAACCCATTGTGAAGAAAGTTAATTTCGATTTTGTCTCTACCGGATTTTCCCTTGTTATAACTGATACCGGAGGCAATCATGCCGATCTTAATGATGAATATGCTTCACTACCCACTGATATGAAGGCTGTGGCACGTGAACTGGGCGCAAAGGTGCTGCGGGAAGTAAGTCTTGAACAGGTGATTGAGATTGCACCTAAAATACGTTCAAGGGTGGGCGACCGCGCTATTCTCCGGGCCATCCATTTTCAATGCGACAACCAAAGGGTGGTGGACCAGGTGGCTGCACTTGAAAAGAATGACTTTAAAACTTTCCTTGGAATGGTAGTCGATTCGGGGTTTAGTTCATATATGTATAACCAGAACGTCTACCCGGTCAATAATGTTGAAGAACAGGGAGTATCGCTCGCACTTGCCCTCAGCGAGCTGGTATTGAAAGGCGAAGGTGCCTGGCGTGTTCACGGTGGAGGATTTGCCGGCACCATACAGGCATTTGTTCCGCAGAAGCTTCTTGATAAATACGTCAGCACCCTTGAACATATTTATGGAAAGGGATCATGCCATATACTCTTCATCAGACATCAGGGTGCAGGGAAAGTTGACTTGTGATTATTTTCCTGATTGATTTAACTCTATTAACATCATTAATTATGAATATTATCCGCGAAGAATCATTCAAAGGGCTGCATAATGGAAAACCGACAGGCCTCTATACTCTGAAAAACAAAAATGGATTTGTTGCACAGGTAACAAATTATGGGGCTATTCTGGTCAGCATACTCGTCCCCGACAGTAAAGGCAATTTCACCGATATAGTACAAGGCTATGATACCATTGCTGACTATATAAACGGTAATGGTCCTTATATGGGTGCTGTATGCGGACGTTGCGCCAACCGTATTGCCAGAGGAAAATTCACGCTCCTCGGCAAACAATACACTCTGGCAGTGAATAACGGCCCTAACCACCTGCATGGAGGAATTATAGGGTTCAATAAAGTTGTATGGCATGTTGTAAATGTTACAGATTCCAGCATAAAGCTGGAGTATTTTTCTGTTGACGGAGAGGAGGGCTATCCGGGAAACCTCAGGGTATCCGTAACATACACCCTTACTGATGCAAATGAAGTAAGACTTGACTATCACGCAACTAGCGACAAATCTACAGTCGTTAATTTTGCAGGGCATTCTTATTTTAACCTTGCCGGCGAAGGATCAGGAAGCGTTTATGATCAGGAATTAATGATCAACGGAGATTTATTTACCCCGACTGATGAAACCAATATTCCCACAGGTGAGATACTCAGAGTAAAAGGAACCCCGATGGATTTTACAAAACCAAAGAAAATAGGATCGGAAATTGATAAGGATGATGAGCAGCTGAAATTCGGGGCAGGATACGATCATAACTGGGTTTTAAATCACCGAAACGGTACTTTGGGACTTGCTGCTGTTGCACGCGATTCCCTTTCAGGACGGGTAATGGAGGTATATACAACTCAGCCGGGATTGCAGCTCTATACAGCTAACTGGATTGATGGAGAAAAAGGCAAAGGCGGTAAAAAGTATGGCAGAAGATGGGCGTTTTGTCTTGAAACCCAGCATTTTGCCGATGCTGTAAATAAGCCTCATTTCCCTTCAACTATTCTGAACCCTGGTGAAGAATACAAGCATATCTGCATGTATAAATTTTCAGCGAAATAGAAATATTACATCCCCCTTCCCCACGTCAAGGCGTGGCAGGCTCTTCAAAAGGGGACTTAATCACCAATCACCAATCACCAATAACCAATAACCAATAACCAATAACCAATCACCAATAACCAATCACCAATCACCAATCACCAATAACCTTAAACTTAAAGAAATGACAAACCAGAACAAAAATTACCTGTTTCCCCTGATTGTGATGGCCACGCTCTTTTTTCTGCTTGGCTTTATCACAACCATGAATAACTCTCTTATTAATTACCTGAAGGATGCCTTTAGTTTAAACGAGGTTGAAAAACAATTACCGAATACCTTCTTTTACGGTGCTTATATCCTTTCGATTCCTGTCGGTTATCTGCTGAATCGCATCGGATATAAAAATGGTGTACTATCCGGACTGGGACTGATAAGTCTTGGGTTCTTTCTTTGTATACCGGGTGTAGCAGCGGGATATTATGGATTCCTCAGTGCTGTATCGGTATTTGCAATAGGGGTTGTAATACTTCAGGTAGCGGCAAATCCTTATGTAAACGCTTTGGGAAGCCCTGAAACAGCGGCCAGTCGTCTGACCCTTACAAATGCTCTTAACTCTGTTGCAACCGTTATTGCCCCCATATTCGTTTCGATGCTGATTGTTTCTGCAAATACTGAAGGTGCTGCTGATCCCAAGACTGTGCAGGGTCCGTTTGCAGGCATTGGAATTGTTACTCTGGTAATCGTTATAGTCATGTTTTTCCTGAAATTGCCTGAAATTAAAGAAGGTGAAGTATCTGAGGGTACCGCAAAAAAAATCAAGTCAAGCGCCTATAAATACACACATCTGTGGCTTGGTTCTCTGGCAATTTTCTTCTATATGGGTGTTGAAATCGGTATCCCAAGTTTCTTTGCAGATTATTCAGCCAAACTGAATTTCAATTTTGACGGAGAAATGCGGACGAAATTACTGGCTTATTACTGGGCCGGACTTATGGTAGGCCGTGTTGCCGGAATATTCATTCTTCGGAAATATTCTGCCAGCAAGATATTGAGTTTCAATGCTATTGCAGGGGCAATTATGGTGCTCCTGTCACTTGTACTTGGCGGTATGGGAATGGACCGGATTGCACTTGTTCTGTTCCTGGGAACCGGACTAATGCACTCGATAATGTGGCCATGCATCTATAATCTGGCACTTGAGGATCTTGGACCTCATTCAAAGGTTGGTTCAGGCGTTATTGCCACATCAGTTATTGGTGCTGCCCTTCTTCCGATAATGATGGGCGGAATTCAGAGAGGAGTTGGTATGATAGCAGCTATCTGCTGCCTGTTTGTTTATTATGCTTATATTACATTCTTTGCAATAAGAGGATCAAAGATCAGGTAATTTTGACTTACACCGCAAAGATTTCCAGCTTGATCTGGAAATCTTTGCGGTTATTTTTTCAAATTAAACAATTATTGTCATGAATCGCAGAAAATTCATTGAAACATCAGGTGTTGCAGCCGGTGCAGCAGTTCTGGGAGGCGTAAATGCCGGATTGCAGGCTAAGCTTGCGCGGGAATATATGGGAAATATAATAAGTGGCAAAACCTAGATTATTGTTTTAATGAAACAAAGTATTATAAAAAGAGGGTTTGCAAGCGATAATAACTCCGGCGTTCACCCGGAAATACTTAAAGAAATTGAATCTGCAAATGCCGGACATGTTGTAGGATATGGTTCTGACCCGTTCACTGAAAAAGCAAAAGAGCTTTTCAAAGAACATCTTGGGAGGGAAACAGAAGCATTTTTTGTGTTTACAGGCACTGCTGCTAATGTTCTTGGTTTAAGCGGTGTTACGCGATCGTGGAATTCAGTAATCACAGCTTTTACTGCCCATATAGAACAGGATGAATGTGGTGCTCCTGAAAAGTTTACAGGATGTAAAGTACTTACTGTTGACACTCCTGACGGGAAAATTAAAGTTGAAATGCTTGCAAAACACCTGCATGGTATTGATTTTGAACATCATTCACAACCAAAGGTGGTTTCAATAACCCAGACAACAGAAATGGGTACCGTTTATACGGCGGATGAAATTAAAGAATTGTCTGATTTCGTACACGAAAGGAACATGCTCCTTCATATGGACGGTGCAAGGATTGCCAATGCAGCAGTTTCACTTAATCTTCCTTTTAAAGCATTTACTACTGATGCAGGTGTTGATATTCTTTCATTTGGCGGAACCAAGAATGGTATGATGTACGGAGAAGCCGTGTGCTTCCTTAAACCCGGTTTTTCGGAGGATTTTAAATATATCCGTAAGCAGGGGATGCAGCTGGCCTCAAAAATGCGGTTCATTTCAGCCCAGTACCTGGCATATTTCAATAATGAGCTGTGGAGAAGAAATGCGGTACATTCGAATTCAATGGCACTGCTTCTTTCTGAAAAAATAAAGGACCTGAAGGAAATTCATATCACCCAGCCTGTTCAGTCGAACGGAGTATTTGCAATAATACCTAAAGTAGTAGCTGAGAAGGTAAGCAAAACATACTTCTTCTATCCATGGAATGAGCTTACTTCAGAATACAGACTTATGACCAGCTGGGATACTACGGAGGAGGATATTGATAATTTTGTGGATCTGCTTAAGAGAGGGCTGGGTTAAAATAAGAAAGCCGGACCATATAAATGATCCGGCTTTTTAAATAAATTGGAATCTTATTTATTTAAGAGTAAAGTTTATTGGTACCATGAACCAAACAGGAACAGGTTTTCCACCCTGTTTACCTGGTTTAAACTTAGGAAGTGTCTTTACAACTCTGATGGCTTCTTTGTCGAGTTCAGGGTCAACACCCTTAAGTATCTCAACTTTATCGACGCCACCTTTTGAGGTCACACAAAATCTAACGATTACTTTTCCCTGGATGTTGTTTTCCTTAGCAACTTCCGGGTACTGGGTATTTAGACCGATATAATCAAGAAGTGCTTTTTCACCGCCAGGGAACATGGGCATCTCCTCTACAACAACGAATGGTTCAGCTTTATCCACATCTTCCGTGGTGACTTCTTCAGTGACAACTTGCACTGCTTCAACTACTTCTTCGTCCTTTATTTGAACCTGAGCCTGATCAGCTGTCATAAGCTGGACGTTATCTTCCGGTTTGATCGAGTCAACCACAACAGGTGGAATATATCTTGACTGCTGCACAACATCCTGAGGAGGAGGAGGCGGAGGAGGAGGAGGAGCAACCTGATCAGCTGGTGTATCGAGGTTTTCCATCTTGATCTCTACTTGTCTTTCCGCGCGTTTGGTCTTGCTTTCTGCAGCTTTCGCATTAAGGTACGGTGTAATTATAGCAGTGCTCATAATAATAATACCAATTACCATAGCTATAATCACATTACGATTATACTTTTTGCGCAGTCTGTAAGCTCCGTACTCCTTGTTCCTTTGCTCAAATACTATGTCATCAAAGGCAGGTGCTGAAATCTTTTCTTTTGCCATTTTCTTAAGGTTTACGGGTTATTTGGCTGAAGCAGTGGCGGTGGGTGCAATTCCTGCTGCTTTTTCCACCATCAACGATTCATACCATGCGATCTTAACAAACGTATAACGGGCAATTCCGCAGATAGTCATCTCATCGAGTATATCAACAAAATTTCCGTAGTTAGCTGTCTTATAAGCTTTTATAAGTACAATAGGTCCCGTGTCATCATCACTTTTAAGTGCACTTACTGCATTTTTTGCCGAATCCTGTGAAATAGCAAGTTTCCCTGTGAGTACCAGTTGATTAAAATCATTGATTTTTTTGAAAAGGGCCCTGTTTCTTTCAAGGAGAATTTTACGGATACCTTCTGCACTAAAATCTGTCTCTGTGAGCGGAGGCAGAATGGGCGGAACAGCACTATATTCCTCTGGCTTTACTGATGCGGGATAGGTGTAAACTTTACCATCCGGACCAAGCAATATATTCAGCGTACGGCTCGCAGAAATTCTTGGAGCCTCTTGTTTTGTAGGATCATTGATCTTTTCAGGAAGAATGATTTCCATGATCTTGGCCTTGCTGAAAGCAGTCGTAAGCATAAAGAATACGATAAGCAGACACATAAGGTCAACCATCGGGGTCATATCAATGTGAGGAGGATGTTTCTTTGCTCTCTTCTTCCCGCCTTTTTCTTCTACAATTATCTCTGCCATATCACTGTTGTATTTCTTCGAGGTTTATTCTAACTGCTTCAAGATTTGTAATCAGATTAAATCTGTTTACTTTCTTATCCTGAAGAATATCAAGGACTTTCTCGACAACATCGAACGGAGTTTTCGTATCTCCCTTTATTGAAGCCTTGATGTTCGGATTCACCTGGCGTGCATACAGGATCCAGTTTGCAAGCTGATTATCAGCTGAGTCTAGAGGGATTCCGGATTGCAAGGTTTTTTTCAGGTTATTATCCTTAGTATTCAGGAATTCTTTCATCTGCAAAATCGGAACTCCTATTGAGGCCTTCTGTTTCTCGAAATTCCTCTGTTCAGCTTCGGTGAATTCGATTCCATACCTTTTTCCCATCTCAACAAGAATTTTTGGTCTGTATTTGAGAATGGTGTCTGGTCCGTTATCAAAATTCATGAAAACTTTTCCGTCATTTGAAAGGAGGAAAGTCATTGTATTAAAATCAGGTACAGGTGTCTCTGATATAGAAAACGGCATATCAACATTAGCCGGTTCAGGCTGTCTCATCGTTGTGGTAAGCATAAGGAAAATAAGGACCACTGAGAACAGGTCAACCATCGGCGTCATGTCAATATGGGGCGACTTGGTTGGTAATTTAATCTTTGGCATTTTCTGTTTTATTAGTATTAATTTAACCAGAAGATAAATTTCTTATTATTGATTTCTCAGTGATGCAGCAAAATTCTGTGTAAGGCTGAATCCGGCTTCGTCTATTTTAAATGTGTAAGAATCAACTGTTGATGAGAAATAATTGAAGGCTATGATTGCTAAAGTTGAACCCGTGATACCGAATGCAGTATTTACAAGGGCTTCAGAAATTCCCTGTGAAAGTGCAAGTGCATCAGGTGCGCCTGATTGAGCAAGAGCGGCGAAGGCACGGATCATTCCAAGAACTGTTCCGATAAGACCGATCAACACTGAAATTGATGCAAGAGTTGAGAAAATTACCATGTTTTTTGACAGCATCGGCAGCTCGAGAGCTGTAGCTTCTTCAAAAGATTTCTGGATTGACAGGATCTTCTGATCTTTCTCAAGTTCCTTGTCTTTCTGAAGGTCACGGTAACGCAACAGCCCTGCTCTCATCACATTTGCCAGTGAACCTTTCTGCTGATCGCATGCTTCCAATGCTTCTTCAATCTTATCCTCTGCAAGAAGACCCTGAAGCTTGCTGACGAATGTATTCAGCCTGCCTTTTCCTTTTGCTCTTGAAAGTGTGATTATTCTTTCAAAAATAAAGATGATAAGTACAAGCACACAGGTCATAAGAATGGGAACGATTTGACCACCTTTGTAAATAATACCAAGATAATTCCCCTCAAGTGCGGCACCTTTCGGATTGCCACCTTCGAAGTTAACAGGATTCCCCATTAAAGTGTTGAACAATATTTGGGAAACCACAAAAGCTATTAAAATAGCACTTACTGCAAAAACGTTCTGAAGAACATCTTTGAACGAACTTCCTTGTTTACTCATTTTTATCGATTTTGGTTAGGTTAAAATTTTGTTGACTTGCAAATATATATTTTCAAATGTTTTTTTCCAATAGCTCACCTAAATATTGTTAAACTTTTAATTTGTCTACAGTTTTCTCCAAAGGATATGACCCTGAATAAATCCATTAACCCTATGAAAAACGACTGTTTTTAAGCTTTCAGCTATCAGTTGTCAGCTTTTCAGGTGCAAACTACAAGCATCGTTCCCCTGAAGCCTTTTGCAAATAGCCCTTAGCCTTATCTTATTGTTCAAGTTTAACATTATATACTCTAATCTTGGTAATTGCAACCTCCTGAGTCTTATAGCCCTTTGCGCTTATAACCAGAAATTCGGAGTTTTGCGGGATTTCGAACTTATATTCCCCTTTAACATTAGTCAGGTTCTCTGCAGCGGTATCTTTTACTCTTACTGATGCGTAGGCAATAGGTTTGCCGCCTTTGTCGGTTATAAGACCCTTTATTTCATTCGGATTTATCCCTTTCTTTACCGAAACCTGGTAATCGCGTATCCAGTTAAGATTACTTTTTGCAGATGCGTTGGTTGGATCGAGAGCTATTATCTTCTCGTATGCTTCAGCTGATTTTGCCAGGTATCCAAGTTTACCTTCCAGGGTTTTCTCTTGTCCGGCAGCTTTTGTCTCAAGACTTCCGAGTCCGTAATATCCCCTGATTTTGTTTTCCTTGACCTGCGGATTAAGGTTGATCATTCTGTTATAGTAATCCTTGGCACCCGAATAATTGCCACTTTCCATATTAAGAAAACCCAGATATGTAAGAGCCTCCATCATTTCGCCTTCGTTTTTCACAGAATCTTTTGCGGCTACGCTCAGAAGCTTTTCAAATTTTGGTTTGGCCAGCCCTAACTTTGTATTGGGATCCATCCTGGAATATGTACGTGCCGTGTAAACATAAGCCGGCAGGTAGTCAGGTGATTTTTTAATTACTATGCTAAATATTGAGTCAGCTGTCTTATATTTTTCTCCGTTATAGTAAGCTCTTCCGACCTGCATATAATCATTAAGATTGTTTTCTTTAGCAGGGTCAATCAGTTTAGCCCATGTCTTTCCTGCTGAATCATACCTTCTGAAAGTATAATAATTGGCGGCCATTTCGCTCAAAATTGATCGCTCCAGCGAGGTCATAGGAGCGTTGGGATCGGTACGCTTGAAGCTGAATGCCTTGTTGTATTCGGCAAAACCCCTGTCGAGCTCTTTATTAGCCACTTCAACTTCGGTCTCAAGACTTCCGATCTTTTTTGTAAGTTCATCAACTGAGGCCGCGAATTTTGGTTTATTTGCAGCTGTAGCTGCAGAAAGCCTTGATTTTTCCTTGTCAAGCTGGGTTTTAAGGCTGGCAAGCTCATCAACCAATTTAGGATAGTTCGGATTCTTCTTCATAAGGATCCTTGCTGTATAATGGTGGTCTTTCTGGATAATGGACTCCTTGTCAACAGTTTTAAACAGTTTTTCCATATATTCAAGGGCTTTACTATAATCAGGATTATCCTTCTCAAAATATGAATAACCCGCAAGACGGTTCATATAGCCTCTTGACTGATCCACAGCAAGTACATCTTCGACATTCTTCACAACCTCTTCATAATCACCAGCATAGAAGAGTGAGTTGATATATTTTGTTTTTGCCGGGATATTGCCCTCTGTCAGATCAAGGTATTTCTTGAAATTCGTTTTTGAAAGCTCCAGGCGGCCTGCACGCCAGTAAACCTGTCCGAGTTCACGATAAGCCGGAGCAAAGTTGGCATTAAGCCTGATTGCTTCTTCGTAGTTTTCAATTGCCTGCGGCAAAGCACGTCCTTTTGCATAAACATAGCCGATTTTCATTGCAGCGGTTGGCGATTGAGGATCTGCAAACTGAGCAAGATTATAGTTCCTGATCGCATTTGATCCGTCAGGTGCCATCATGTAAAGATCACCTGCTATCAGATAGATTTCTGCATTTTTGGAATCAATTTTAACCGCCTGCCTGATCAGAGGAAGAGCAAGGGAAGTATCAACACTGCCTTCCTTGGCATATGATTCAGCAATTTTTGCCAGAGCAAAAGCATAATCCCTGGCAGGAGGAATTATCTTTTTGAGTTTTTTATAGGGTAAAAGGAAGCTCTTAGCTTTTGCACGCAATTCAATTGCTTTGGCATTCTCGCCGAGGTAGTTGGCTACCTTTGCCAGTCCTATATAGTTAAGCGGATCATTCGGATTTGCATTGACCCCTTTCTGGTAAATATCATTGGCTGCCTTGGTCGCAACAGCAAGTGAGTTGGAAATTGTATCAGCAAAATAGTTGAGGAGATAATTCTCACCATAATAGAAATAGTTTTTGCTGTTTCCGGGTTCTTTCTGAATTAATGCTTTGTACATCTCTTCAGCCTTGTCGTACGATTCACTTTTTGTCAGCTGTATGGCACTCTTTAAATCCTGCGACTTAATGCCATAAATCATGGTAACAGAAAATAACCCTGTCAGTAAAACCACCTTATTAAACATCGAACTTTTCATAGCTTTCAATTTTGAAAAAGATTTATTATTTTAAATATTTATTTCTGAGTTAATTGTATTCTTTTTTATTCTGTCATTGCTTCTCCGCCAACCGGCGGAGAAGCAATCTTTTATTTTATTCTTTACTTACCTGAACCAGCCTTACCGGCATTGTGGCCGGAACAAGACCTGATTTGAGTACAATAGTTTGTCCCTGCTGAGCAGTTGCCCACTGTATAAATCCTGATCCCAGCCCCTTATATGTCTCTCTCGAGATAAGATAGACTTCTCTTACAAAAGGATATGATTTGTTCGCAATTGAACCCTGAGCGGGACGGTAATATGACCCGTCGTTAATATATTGCTGAGAAATGGCCAGCACATTCACCTTTTTAACAAAGCTCCTGCCTACCGGATCATCTTTGTCGCTGATCCAGTTCACGCTTATAATCCCCATTGCTTCAGGATTTCTTGATACAAAATCGATCACTTCGGTATTGCTGTTAACTGCATAAAAGTTACTGCCAAGGCTGTCGCTTATTTCAAAAAGCTCTTTGAAATACCTTATATTACCTGATTTGTTGCTGTCGAAAATAACGCTGATCCTTCCAAGTTTCGATTTTGGATCTATATCTTTCCAGTTAGCAACCTGGCCCTTGAAAATATCTCTTACATTATTATATGTAACAAGAGTATCAAGGTTTTCCTTATTTGTTATAAGAGCAAGTCCATCATAAGCAAAAGTGATAGTACGTCCTATAATGAGGTCCTGGCGAAGATACTTTAACTGACTCTCAGACAGTTTTTTGCTGGTTACAATAACTTTAACTGAATCATCCATGAAATCATTTACAACATCAACTTCAGGCTTATATTCTGGTTTAATCTGTGCTCTCTGGTAAAGTGAAGTAAAAGTATAAACCTCGGTATCAATCAGCGGTTGAAATGACTCATCAACAGAGATTTTAATATTGCCGCTTGTAGGCGTGTCCGCAATATCCTTCTTTTTGCCTGAATTGCATGAGAACAGTATTACAGGCAAAATTCCAAGAAATAGAAAAGAGATAACTGATCTTAAAATTTTTCGGGATTTAATTCTCACAGTATTTAAGGTCATTGGTGAAAAACTCCGGGATGCAATAATAATAAAATTTCGATAAACATCATCTAATTTCATATACTTATTAATTTATAACCTTTTAACTCATATTTTGATTGAATTACTGCAAAGTATATGCCAATACTTATTTCCGGTAATTATTTAGTGTCCTACTCATCTTCATGCCTGAAAAAAAGTTTTACAATACTTACATAAGTTGTATAAGCCCTGTATAAGCCATAGAAGATACAAAAAACTCCGAATATTGTAAAAATAGGCTTACCAAGGATGCTTTGCTCAGCATCAAAAAAGAATAACAGGAATACACCTATCCCTAAATAAAAACAGACCATGAATAAACTAAAGATAGCAGTCACCTGTTTCATTATTCTATTATCGTTCATACCGAATCTTTTAGTTAACAAATTAACAAATAATCATTGTACAATCAAAAACTTTTTTTACCAAGTTATTATTAATTTACACGAAACCGGACTTTAGCAGAATGAATTGAATTGAATAACAAAGAACTATCTCCATAGCTTAAGAACCTGAAGTCATTTTCAAGGGCATATTTATATATTTTTTGCCAGCTTTTTCCCGTCCAGGCTGAAATTAAAAGCAGCAGAGTGCTTCGAGGCTGGTGAAAATTCGTTATAATTCCATTTATCATATTGAATTTGTATCCGGGAACGATAATCATTCTGGTCGACGCACTGATGACAGTGTGATGATTCTTTATCATTAAACCTTTCAGTGCAGTCAGAGAAGCTTTTACAGTGATGCCCCGATCTTTCTCATACGGTTCCCACTGGCCAATCGTCATATTATTAATATCCGCGGCTAAGCAATTTTTTGCTTTCACTCCGAGCCAGTAGAGACTTTCAAGAGTCCTGACTGAAGTAGTGCCGACAGCAATTATTCTGCCATGATTTTCAATCAGTTCGTTAATTGTATCTATTGTTACAGAAAAATGTTCGCAATGCATTACGTGTTCTGATACTACTCCTGCTCTTACAGGCTGAAAAGTTCCTGCTCCGACGTGCAGGGTGACCCCGGCAAGTTTAACACCTTTTGCGGCAAGTGCCTTCATTACATCTTCAGTAAAATGAAGGCCGGCTGTCGGTGCTGCAACCGAGCCCCTGACAGCAGAATAAACTGTCTGGTACCTTTCCGTGTCTTCCTCTTCATCTTCCCTGGTAATATATGGAGGAAGTGGTATATGTCCTGAAGCTTCAATAACTTCACTGAAGCTTATATTATTTTCATCCCAGCTGAATCTGATCCTCCAGGCTTCTCCTTCGACACAGATCTTCTCAGCCTGAAGCTCATGTTCTTTCTGATTATGATTGAATTTTAGTGATAAAATCCCGCTTTTCCATTTCTTGAGGTTTCCGATTATGCATTTCCATTCGACAGGGCCATTTGATGCAAATGACATTTCATATGAAGCCGGAGTAAGCGGCTCCAGACAAAAAATCTCAATTCCTGCTCCTGACTTTTTCTGAAACAGCAGACGTGCCCTTATTACCCGTGTGTTATTGAAAACCAGCAATGAATCATATGGTATATATCTGTCAATATTCCTGAAAACATCCGAATTTATATTGTTCCCGTCGAAATGCAGCAGTTTTGAAGCATCACGGTCCCTTACAGGGTATTGCGCTATCCTCTCAGTAGGGAGGTCATAGTCATAGTCGTTAATTTTGACATTCTTCATTCAATGATACTTTTCATTGCACCGGATTGCCTCAAAATTAACAATTTTAAGGATTTCTGCTGTTTTTTGTATCTTTGCATCGCAGCAGGCTGTTCCATCGTCCCGGTTACCCGGGAAGGAAAGTCCGGACAACACAGAGCACCATGCTTCCTAACAGGAAGATATCCGTGAGGGTATAGCAGTGTAACAGAAAATAACCTCCCCTTCGGCTTCGCTCAGGGGGAAAGGGTGAAAAGGCGAGGTAAGAGCTCACCGGTCCTGATGGCAACATCGGGAGCCGTACACCTGATGGGTTGAAAGACCATGTATACCGGCGTTAAG
The DNA here is from genome assembly GCA_038252165.1 of Bacteroidales bacterium. Lineage (GTDB taxonomy): Bacteria > Bacteroidota > Bacteroidia > Bacteroidales > VadinHA17 > LD21. The sequence goes on from JBBSAP010000052.1 coordinate 15,391, forward strand.
GACTGCTCGTCCGAAGCCGGGGGGTAGGTCGCATGATCCTGCGAGTGATTGCAGGACAAGATAAATGATGGAAACCGGTTTAAATATCTTTAGCAGATGACTGAACCGGGACAGAATCCGGCTTACAGGCCGGCTGCAAATAATAGCAGGGACGCAATTGCGTCCCTGCTATTTATATTGGATTTCAATCCAACCTTCTAGCCTTCCGGCAGGCAGGCTGGGGGTTATTTGATTTTGAATATACTGTCCTCAATCGGAACATCAACCTCCACTTTTGTAAAGATTGTAACAATTTCCATTCCGCTTGTAGATGTGGTTGTTTTCATTGGCAGAAGGATCCCGTTGGTTTCTGTATATTCTGACGGGAAAGACTCCACGCTAATGGCCATGCCTCCCTGGTTAACATCTGCAATTGTTTTCAGAATCAGGTAGGATGATTTATCAATGAGCATCGTTGCCGAATTGCCTCCGTCAAGAGAAGCTTTGATCCTGAATGCCGGTTTCCCGTTAACATTCTCATCCCCTTCAAGAGTGAGCTTCCCTTCTTTCAGATACTGGGCCATGTAGTTGTTGAAAATATTATTCTTTGCGACCTCCTTAACCTGATCAGCCGTCATTTCAACTGGTTCAAGAGAACCTGCCATCGGATTGACCATATAACCTTTTTCCCCGTCAAAGACCTGAATAATATTCTGACCGTTAAAGCTGGTTACACTCTTGATTTTGTTTGGGTTTTTCATCCACAATTCCATAGGCATGTCCATGCCCATTACTGTCGTTTTAGCGGAGATCCTGATTGTCTTAAAATTGGAGATCTTGTCGAGCTTGTTTGCCAGTGTGTACTTGCTTATAATATCTTCAAGCGGCTGAGCGTTCAAAGCTGCAATTGCAAGAAGAAATGAAACTGCGAGGAATAATTTTTTCATAAGAACTTTTTTTGTGTTAATAATAATTAAAAGGTATTGATTGTTTTTCTTAATTCTGTAAGCATTATCAAAAGGCGTTCCATTTTTGATAATATAAGCATATTTTCCCCGTCTGATTTTGCCGAAGCCGGATCAGGGTGAGTTTCAATGAAGATTCCGTCAGCCCCAATGCTGATTGCGGCTTTACCTATTGTTTCTATCATTCCTGGATTACCTCCCGAAATTCCCTTTTCCTGGTTTGGCTGCTGAAGCGAATGCGTAATATCCATAATTACGGGCACCCCCGTCTCCTGCATTGCAGGTATGTTTCTGAAGTCCACTACAAGATCCTGATAGCCGAACATGTTTCCCCTTTCAGTAAGCATAATCCTGTCATTTCCCGATTCTTTCACTTTATCTACTGCAAATCTCATTGAAGCTCCCGATAAAAACTGACCCTTTTTAATGTTGATCCATTTCCCGGTTTTGGCGGCAGCCGTCAGAAGATCTGTTTGCCGGCAGAGAAATGCAGGTATCTGGAGAATGTCAACATATCCGGCAGCGATTTCTGCTTCAGGCGGATTGTGAATATCGGTTATGACAGGAATTTCGAAATGCTTTTTCACTTTAGCGATGATCTCAAGTGCCATTGTGTCTCCTATGCCGGTAAAAGAATCGGCTTTTGATCTGTTGGCTTTTCTGTAAGAAGCTTTAAAAACGAATGGCAGCTTGTATTTATCGGACAGATTAACCAGGTGCTCCGCGATCTCAAAAACCAGATCCTCACTTTCAACAACGCATGGCCCGGCAATAAGAAGGAAGTTCCCTGTTTCACCGTATTTCAGCCCGGGAATATTTATTTTGTGTTTTAACATTTAATGGCAAAGATAGCAAATAATTCTTCTGATTCTCTCTGTGTGTTTATGCCCCCCATCCCCCCTGAAGGGGGGTCAAAAAGACACTTATTAAGCCGCTATTATTCGTAATCGTAAATATCCTTCCACAGACCCTTCATCCTCTTTCTTATTTCCTCTTCTTTGGGATTTAATCCGGGTTCATAGAATCTGGTTCCTTTAATTTCTTGTGGCAGAAAATTATCCTGGGTGAAATTTCCTTCAAAGTCATGTGCATATTTGTAGCCTTTGTGATATCCTAGATCCTTCATCAGTCTGGTGGGAGCATTTCTGATATTCAGGGGAACAGAAAGATCTCCTTTTTCCCTGACCATTGACTGTGCATTTTCTATTGCCATATAAGAGGCGTTGCTTTTTGGCGATGTGGCAAGGTACACTGCTGTTTCCGACAATATGATCCTGGATTCAGGCCATCCGATTACATTAACGGCTTCGAAGCATGACTGTGCAAGAAGAAGGGCGTTAGGGTTTGCCAGACCTATATCTTCTGCTGCAAGGATAAGCATCCTTCTTGCAATGAATTTTGGATCTTCACCTCCCTCAACCATGCGGGCAAGCCAGTAAACAGAAGCATTAGGATCACTGCCTCTCATTGATTTAATGAATGCCGAAATTATATCATAATGCTGTTCCCCGTTCTTGTCATAAATAGCGAGGTTTTTCTGGACATGCCTAAGTACTTTCTCGTTATCCACGATTATCTTTTCTGAGCCTGTTTCATCAGCTTCAGACGATACAACAAGCTCAAGGGCATTGTATAGTTTTCTGACATCACCTCCTGAGATTCTCAGCAGTGCTTCATTTTCCTTTATTTCAATATCGAGTTTTGCCAGATAAATGTCCTTTTTCAGGGCTTTATTTAAAAGTAGTGTCAGTTCCTCTTCGTTAAGTGGGTTCATTACATAAACCTGACAGCGCGAAAGGAGGGGAGCGATCACCTCAAATGATGGATTTTCGGTTGTGGCACCTATAAGTGTAATAATACCCTGTTCAACAGAACTGAGAAGTGAATCCTGCTGCGATTTATTGAAACGGTGGATCTCATCAATAAAGAGTATTGGATTGGGTTGATCGAAAAACTGCTGTTTTTTTGCTTTTTCAATGGTTTCCCTGACATCCTTTACACCTGAGTGAACAGCGCTGAGATGAAAAAATGGCCTTTTCAACGAATGGGCAATGATCCAGGCGAGAGTAGTTTTTCCAACTCCCGGTGGTCCCCAGAGGATGAATGAAGGGATGTTTCCCGATTCTATAACCCTTCTGAGAACCGCATTTTTGGCCACAAGATGCTCCTGTCCGCTGAATTCATTAAGGTTCCTGGGCCGAAGCCTGTCGGCCAGTGGTTGATTTGCCAGCATTATTGGATATTTTTGTAAAAATAGCGAAAAGATTTTTTTATAAATTTGGAATCATTTTAAAATCATGAGCAAAATATTATCCATTATAATTATTCTATCCGTTTTTTACGGATGCGCCGGGAAACCATCTGTTAATAATTTAACACTAAATGAAGGACGAAATATTCTAGCTGACAGCGGTATGGTGGTTTCAGCCCATCCTGAAAGCTCCCGGATAGGGGTCGCCATCTTAAGAAATGGAGGGAACGCAATTGATGCTGCTGTCGCTACAGAATTTGCCCTTGCAGTTTGCTACCCCGAGGCAGGTAATATAGGTGGCGGGGGTTTTATGCTGATAAGGGAAGCGGATGGCACGACTGACCTTATAGATTATCGTGAAAAAGCACCCGGCCAGGCTTCCAGGGATATGTACCTTGATCCATCGGGTAGCGTTGTTGAAGGTTTAAGCACGGAAACTCATCTGGCATCGGGAGTCCCGGGCACTGTTGACGGAATGGTCAACATACATTCAAAATACGGGATTCTTCCGTTCAGGGATGTCATCCAGCCGGCAATTGACCTTGCCAGAAAAGGATTCCCCATAACTGAAGGTCAGGCTGCCGATTTAAACGCAAACAGGCAAAACTTCATTTCCAGAAACATTACACCGCCTGCTTTTGTAAAGGACACCCCATGGATTGCAGGTGACACTCTCAGGCAGGAAAGCCTGGCTCATACTCTTGAAAGAATAAGAGATCGCGGTCGCGAAGGATTTTATTCCGGTACCACCGCAAGGCTCATTGTCAGGGAGATGCAGAGAGGTAACGGGATAATCACCGCCCCGGACCTTTCAGAATACAGGGCATCTTTCAGGGATCCGCTGGCAGACGAATACCGCGGTTACAGGATCATATCAGCCTCACCGCCATCAGGAGGCGGAATAGTGCTTCTTCAGATCCTTGGAATGATTGAGCCTTATAATATTAAAGCATCAGGATTTAATACCTGGCAATCGGTCCATCTTATTACAGAAGCAGAAAGACGGGCGTTTGCCGATCGTTCAAGGTTTCCGGGTGATCCTGGTTTCATAGCAATTCCTGTGGATCAACTACTTGATAACGAATACCTTGTCAGACGTATGCGAAGTTACAGCAAGGACTCTGCCTCATCTTCATCGCAGATAAATCCCGGCTCACCACCTGGTGTTGTAAGTGAGGAGACAACACATTATTCGGTTGCTGACTGTATGGGAAATGCTGTTGCCGCAACAACCACCCTGAATGGTACCTTTGGCAGCAGCATAGTTGTCGACAGCGCCGGGTTCCTGCTGAATAATCAGATGGACGATTTTTCGATCAAACCGGGTGTTCCTAATATGTACGGTCTTGTAGGAGGGGAGGCTAATTCAATACAGCCCGGGAAAAAGATGCTGAGCTCCATGACTCCGGTCATCATTGAAAAAGACGGGAAACTGTTTATGGTTGCAGGTTCCCCGGGCGGTTCAACAATACCGACTTCAGTATGTCAGGTAATAATAAATGTTATTGATCACGGCATGAGTATCCGGCAGGCTGTTGATACCGGAAGGTTTCATCATCAGTGGATGCCCGATTATATTAGTTATGAAAAGAATTCGCTTGATAGCACTACTTTGATCAAGCTTCAGAAAATGGGGCATCAGCTCAGGGAGAGGAATGCAATCGGGAGAGTTAATGCCATAATGATCTTACCCGGGGGGAGTAAAGCAGCAGGTGCAGACAGGAGAGGTAATAATTCAGCATGCGGATATTAAGAGGATCTGTTTTTGGGGCCATTTGCCTGAATACCATAATAATTTTACTAAATTGCAATAAAAATATTTTGTCTGTAGAAAATAAATGACACTTTTTGTAGTTATTTAACTGTCTATAAATGTATTTATAATATAGTATTTGAATAGTTTCAGATATTTATTCAGTTATGAAAAAGCCTCTGATTATAACAACTATCATTCTCGTTCTGGTTCTTGCCTTACCTTTTATTAACTATCTGCGATGGTCCTTTCAGGAGAAAAAACCAATGGATATAGTCATTCTGGATAAGACAGTTCCTACTCTTGAACGACTTAATCACAAGTCACTAACCTGGGTCCTTAATAACGGGAGATTCGTAAAGAAAGACAAAAAGAAAAGCTATTCATACAAAAAGGATTATTACGGTTTTGCTCCTACACGACCGCTGAAAGACAGAGGCAGCGTAAGGATGGAATACCATCTTGGAGAAATGTTGGAACTTCCTGAAAAGACCGATGCTATTTATTTTGCTGACACTTACGGTGTCTTTTTCAACGACTGGTATGCCGGCATTAACAAGAGCAGGAGATCCAGAAAAATTTATGGAGGCTTAAATAATACTGACTATCTGCTTGTTAATGAAATGAAAAACAGAAATAAGCTGATAATTCTCGAGTATAATTCCTTTGATTATCCAACACCGGCGTTTGAATCGTTCAGGACTCAGGAAAAGCTGGGTATTACATTTACCGGGTGGTCGGGCAAGTATTTTGAAAAGCTCGATACAACTTCAAAGAATTTCCCTGTCTGGATGACCGCAATGTACAGGAAAGAATATAAAAAGCCCTGGACATTTACGAAACCGGGAATTGTGTTGCTGAGTGAAAAGAATATTATTGTGCTGGAGCAGGGTACTCATCTGAAGGATGCTTTGCCCTATATAGTTACCGAAACAGCAAATTGTGAAAAATTTGGGGTGCCGCCATCTGTGGCATTTGACAAATGGTTCGATATTGTCGATCCGTTGCAGAACAATGTAATTTCAAAGTTCAGTCTCGGGACAACAGCCATTGGAGATACTTTGCTGAAAGCTAATAAGCTTAGCAGCAGTTTCCCTGCCGTTACCCAGGATTCTTCCAGCCAGAGGATCTATTATTTCTCGGGTGATTTTGCTAATAACAATGTTAATTTCTGTTTCTCACGATTAAAAGGATTCAGTGGAATAAAGGGTCTGTCATATTCTGATAAGCCGAATGATACGAGAAGATTCTTCTGGCTGTACTATAAGCCTCTTGTAAATTCGATCTTCAGCGACTACTATGCAACTCTGGAATCAAAATAAAAACCTTTTCATGTAACATTGGATAAAAAAGTGGGTTATGGGAATAACCCCTTTTTGTTACTACTAAATCCCTCCATGCCGGCCTTGCTCTGCTTCCTCTGCGATCTTTGCACCTGCCCTGCCGGCCTTGCTCTGCCGAAGCGGCTACGCGAAGGAGATGCAGGCAGGGTTATTGGATTTTAATTTATTTCTTACAACCTGAGATGGGAAACAATATTGGACTGATCCTGAACCAGCTTTATTAAAGATCCTTTTTATAAATTTGTCGTAGTTGTTTAGCTGTATTTATGACATAATAAAATTGTGCCCCTCAAAGGTAGTGCATAATTCTGCAAAGATGGACCGTTTATTTTTTCTGGCTGTGGAAATAAATCCTTCA
>JBBSAP010000053.1:0-21999 GCA_038252165.1 Bacteroidales bacterium
AAGATATCAGCAGCACTGGAAGGGCTGTTATAATTGCGACCCATAATTATACTATAGTCAAAAAATTCAGTGCAAGGACCATCAAATGTGAAAACGGGAAGATGGTTGAAGTAAGGGATGATGAAGAGATAGAACTTGAAAAGCTCTAAGCCATTTCATTAATGACGGAGGATTAAAATCATTTACCTCTTCATATAATCGTCATACAGAACCTGCAGATATGCCTTCCCAAGTCTTTCATTGGTATCCGGATCAGGACCAGTTTTAAGGACAGGAGCTCCGAGTTTATGATCATAAATTACTGCTGAACTATCTGTAATAAAGGCAAATCCTTCATTGAAAACATAAAATGCAAAAGAATTCGATTTGTCTGATAAAAGATCCTTCCCAAAAGGGAATTCACCCGGAAGATCGAGCTGATTCAGCAGTGTAACCGGAATATCAACCTGTGTACCAAGCTTTTCTATTCTTCTTCCGCCCGATTCAAGCGCACCGCCAAGCCAGAGCATCGGGATCCTGAATATATTCTGCGAATAGACCAGATCATGAAGGGAATTGCGGCGGCAATGATCAGCAACAAGTACCACCAGAGTGTTTTTCCACCAGCTGGTTGTCTTTGCCCAGGTAATGAAACTCCCTATTGTTCTATCAGTATAGTAAACTGAATTCCTGAATTTGGTCTGTTCGTCTTTTCCCGCAAAAACGGGTTCCATCGGCACATCAAATGGCTCGTGGCTCGAAAGAGTGAGAACAACCCTGAAGAATGGCTCCCTAATCCTTACCATTGAATCCTGCATCGTTTTAAAAAGCACATGATCATGCACTCCCCATTTTGAATTGTAATTTGAAGGATCAAAATTGTCCATTGTTATTATCTGGCTGAATCCTGAACTGATCAGGAACGAATTGAAATTGGCAAAGTTTATATCTCCTCCGTACCAGAAAGAACTTGTATAGCCTAAACCATTTAATATTTTTACCAGGCCCGGCATAGCCTGCGTTTTCTTTGGTTCTTTAATAATTGATACTGCAGGCTGGGCCGGATAGCCGTCAAGGATTGCAGGCAATGCCTTGTCAGTGCGGTTACCTGATGAATAAAAGTTCGTAAAAAGAAGACCTTCGCTGCAAAGTTTGTTTATATTGGGAGTCGTTGCCGTATCTCCACCCAGGGGACCTACCAGCAAGCTGCCAAAACTTTCAAGAATAATAACCATTATATTGGGCCTTGCATTGTTAAGGACTCTTAAGGAAGTTTCAGATTTTATAGTCAGAGAATCTCTTATTGCAATAGATCTGTTCAGATCCCCAAACGAATAGGGATTTACAGAAGGCTTCCTGTTGAAATACGAACTTCCGACATTCCAGACCACGTTAATTGCAGAATGATTCGCAAACATGTCGTCGCTGAAATAAACAGTTCCGGCATTAATAGGTGCCAGTCCGAATCCTCCCCTGACTGGAATTATCAGGGAGCCAAACAGTATAATAAAAAAGAGTGTAACAGGTATTTTGTGCTTTATGTCCTCTGTGCCCGTAAACCTTCTGTCAATTAATCTGTTATACAATAACCCAAAAATTATTGTTAACAAAATAACAGTAATGCTGAACGCAATTATCTGGCCTGCTGTTACAGAGGCTGCTGCATCTTTAGGTGTAATGAGATAAAGCAGGGGTGTGTAATCCATACGGAAACCCCAGTAGGAATATAGTGTAGAATCACCGGCAATTATCAGGGAAGATATTAAAAGAATGAACCATGTGTAGAACCTGACAAAATGCCTGAACCACTCACCTCTCAGCCATATTGAAGGGATAAGAAAAAGCATGGGAATTGCCATGATATATGCGGTCGCTGAAATATCGAGCCTGATCCCATGAATAAAAGTGCCTGTAAGGACTTGAAATCCAAGTCCGGCAGCCTCCTTATGGTGAACAATTAGAAAAAACAACCTGGCACAAAAGAAAAAGAGTATCCAGAATATTGAATAAATCAGCAGTGCTGAAAGTTTTCTTTTCATCTGGGTGAATCTGATTTGAGGTCTGATTTCCTGTTGTTTAAAAAGAACAGGATAAGCGAGCCGGTTATTATTATCATACCACTTATTGTCAGCCATTCCGGATTCTCGTCAGGCACCAGCAGCCAGCTTAAAACTGCACCGACGACCGGAATGATGAATTTCCAGAGATTGAGCTCCGAGACTTTCACACCAGGTCGCTGCAGAAGCTTATACCATAACGAAAATGCGAATGCTGACATAAAGCTTAACCAGAGGAGATCGAGCCAGTAAACCATCGGTCTGTGAACCTGCGGGTAACCTTCGATGGGAAAAGAAACGAGATACAGGATAAGTCCGCCGACTCCAAGCGAAAATGAACTGATAACCAAAGGATTGATACCCTTGCTTTTAAGTGAAACAAGCACATTGCTTGTAGCTGTGGCAATATTGGCCCCAAGAATTAGAATCACACCAAGGAATTCCATTGCTGATCCTAATCTGAATGCCTGCCTTCCGGCACTGATGAGTATTACTCCGGAAACGCCAAAAATTATAGTAACTATTTTGTTTTTTGTCAGCTTCTCCTCATAGTGCATCATTGCCGCAACAACTGCAGTTACAAGCGGCTGGGATCCCACAATGACAGCTCCCAGGGCACCGGGTACAAGATTAAGTCCAAAATAGAAGAGAGAATAATTTATAAGTGTCTGAAGAACCATGACCGATAAAACGAACTTCCAGTTATCCTTTATCATTTTAACATAGGCCGCTGGCCTTACTGTGAAAGGAAGGATCATTAATGCCGAAATAATAAACCTTATACCTGCAAAATGTAAAGGTGTGTCGTATTGCAGACCGAGTTTAATTCCGGCATAAGCTGTTGACCATAACAGACACGCTATTATGGCCCAGAATATTGTATTTCTGTTACTGTACACTTTCAATAATCAGGGCGCAAATATCATAAAAAAAATCATTTTTCAACTATGTTCCAGTCTGGCGGGTCTACACCAAGAAGATTTTTAACAAAGAAATCCCGACGTTTCCTTTCTCCGTAAACACCGCCGCTTGTATGTTTCGCTCCCGGAATAAAAACATATTCAAATTCCTTATTTGACTTTATTAAAGCATTGACGACCTGCATAGTAGAGGTAGGATCTACATTGTTGTCCATCTCTCCGATCTTCAAAATCCGCATCCTTAATGTTTTTCCAGCATATGTCATCCCTGAAGCCCCAGTCCCATCCTCCTGCCCTGCTGCTGCCGTTATCAGAATTCCCGGATGAGTTATTTTAAAGTTGCTGATAAATTTAATAGAATTTGTTTTCGTGAGAGGCGTCTGAAGGATTTAATTTAATAGCTTTGCCTATCGTCAAATCATTTAACATGACTGTCGCTGAACACATTGCAGATCAATTATATAAAAATGGTGTCAGGTATGTATTCGGCGTTCCAGGCGGCCCTTCCATTCCATATATGGAAAGCTTCAGATCGGCAGGCATCGAATTTATCCTCACGGCGCACGAAGCGGCAGCCGGAATAATGGCCGGAGTTTCCGCAAGGTTAACAGGTATCCCTGGTGTATGTCATGCAACCTTTGGCCCGGGTGCAGTTAACCTGGCCTCAGGTGCCGGCGGGACCTTTCTTGACAGGTCACCTGTAATTATCCTTACAAGCGAGATGGACGACAAGATGATACATCGGACCACACAGATGAATATAAACCATCAGAAGCTATATGAGCCGCTTACAAAAGCAACTTTCAGGATGACACCCGGAAATGCAGCTGATGTTATTGGGAAAGCATTTAAGATATGCATGGAGGAATATCCGGGACCGGTTCACATCGGACTGCCTTCTGATATTGCCAGTTCAGAGGCCCTGCCTGCTGCTGAATATTCTGCAAATGACAGAATCAAAGTCTATAACAATGATACTGATCAAATAATTTCACTGCTGGAGAAATCCCGGAAGCCGTTGATTGCAGTGGGACTGACCTCTGCGAGGTATGCAATTGGACCTCATCTGGCTGATTTTCTCGATAAATGCAAGATCCCGGTGGTCCTGACCCCTATGGCCAAAGGTCTTCTTCCTGAAAATCATCCATGTTATGCAGGTGTTCTTTTCCATTCCTTAAGTGATTACCTCGAAGATATTTTAAGGGAGACTGATCTTGTAATCGGGCTTGGTTACGATCAGGTTGAATATAATTATGAGTCATGGATGCCGGACGTTCCTCTGGTTATTTTTAACACAATTGAAACGGATTTGCCTGATGTAACCAGGGTAGACAGGTTCACAGGTCATCCGGATGAGTGGTTCAACATTCTGAACAGAATGGAAAATGGGTCAGTAGTTTTCAATGGATCAGCTGTTCAGTCAGTGCGCAACGAAACAATTGCGGTGTTTAACGGATTTACTGATCATTTCGGCCCGGTTACAGCTTTTAAGGTTCTGCAGGAGGAGTTGCCCGAAGACACTATTCTGACTGTTGATGTAGGTTCTCACCTCCATCTTGCGGGCCAGTACTGGAAAACCTCAGGCAAACAGAACATTATTATGACAAATGGATGGTCGGGAATGGGCTTCGGATTGCCTGCTGCACTTGCAGCGAAAATTGTCTGTCCCGGGTCGACGGTGGTCTGTGTAACAGGCGACGGAGGATTTCTTATGACTGCAGGTGAAATTCTCACAGCCCGACGGTACAATCTTCATGTGATAATAGTTGTTTTTTCCGATGGTGAACTGAACCTTATTAAGCTGAAGCAATCATGGAAGAACCTTTCGCCATACGGAACCAGTCTTTATTCCGGAGATCTGTTCGATTCAGCAAGCTTCTTTGGGATCAGCGTGATAAATGCCGATTCAGAAGAAAGTATGAGAATTGCAATAAATGAAGCTATCTCACTTCAGAAACCTGTCATCATCAATGCCCGGATTGATCCCGATGATTATAAGTGGCTGGTAGTAAGGAAACAGAGTTAAGGTTTCTTCGCCTTTGGAGGTTTGGACTCCTTCACTTCCTTCTTTTCTTTTACCGGTTTTGCGGGTTTCGGTTCTTTTTTCTCCTTTATAGTTTTTACCTCTTTGGCTTCAGCTTTTTCAGCGGATTTGACCTCCTTCACTGCTTTTGCCCTGGGAGCTGGTTTCGATTCTACTTTTGCAGGCTTGGGCTCCTTTGCTGCTTTTTCAGGTTTGGATTCGCTGGTTTCCCTGACAGCTTTCACCGGTTTAGCTTCCATTACTTCCTTTACTCCCCTTACTTCAACAACTTCTTTGACTTCAGGTACCTCTTTTTTCTCCTTAAGAGTCTTTTTCTCTTTTATTTCTTTTCCCTTTGGAAGAATGACTTGCTTAATTTCCGGCTTATCAGCTTTTTTTCTGCGGCGCCTTACACCATAAGTACCAAGAATTATTTTGCCTCTCCTGGATTTTTTATCACCTTTTCCCATATTATTTACTTTTATTTTATAACATTTTTTGAGAATCGGGCAAAGTTAATAATATTCTTTATTGTTAATTAATAATTTTAGGCTTTCCTGACACAACAGCCATTTTCATTCCATAAAACAGGATATAAAGTGTTAAAGAAATAACAAACAGTTTAATAATTATGAGAAGAAAAGAAAGGGAAATAACAGCAATTGATGAGATAGAGGAAATAATTGCACGTTGTGATGTATGCAGGATAGCCATGACGGATGAAAATGCCCCGTATATTGTCACAATGAATTTCGGCTATTCCGGAGGAGACGAAAAAAAACTCTTCTTCCATTCCGCAGGCGATGGAAGGAAAATAGATATTATCAGAAAGAATAACCATGTATGCTTTGAGATGGACACGGATCATGATCTTAAGGGCGGCAGGGAAGCCTGTGATTTCAGCATGAAATACAGCAGTGTCGTAGGATGGGGTGACATTTTTATTATAAGCGATGATGAAGAAAGAAGGGAAGGATTAAATTCTATTATGAGGCATTATACAAACTTTACAGAATTCAAATATAAGCAGGATGTATTTAACAAAACAACCATCCTGAAACTGGAAATAAAGACCATGACCGGAAAGAAAGTCTGACAGGACTAAGGAGTCCTGTTATCCCTGACTGTAATTTCTGAATATCTGTCTTGTCAACCATAAAATAATCCCTTCAGGAACAAATAAGGCAATACTGAAAAACAGTTTGGATAGTTTCCCTGGCACGATTACATTTTTCCCCTTAAACATCCCATTTATGATCTCAGCAGCGGCCTCTTCGGGATTAAGCGCTGATTTCTGTGAAAACCAACCGTTTCTTTCGATTCTCCCCAGTGTGTTTTTATTTGTCCTTACCGCTGATGGGACTGCGACACATGTTTTAACGGATGAACCAACGAATTCTGACTCAAGAGCCCTTGTAAAAAAGAAAACATATGATTTTGTGGCAAGATAGATACTTTTGTAAGCGGTTGGAGTATATGCTCCAAAACTACTGATATTTAAAATATATGACGATATATGAGTTTTAAGCTCAGAAGTGAAAAAAACCGTAAGCTGGGTCATTGCTCTTACATTCAGGAGTATCATATGATCGATCTGATTTCTCGTATAGCCTTCTACCGGGCCTTCGTATCCGATCCCGGCGTTATTAACCAGAATATTAACTTTAAGCCTGTTATTTTGCACAAATTCAAAAAGGCTTTCAGGTCCCTTTTCCGATGTCAGATCACATTCGTAGCAGAAGGTGCGGATCTTGTTTGCTGATTCTAACTCATGGCATAAATCAGGCAAACTCTGACCTGGCAATGAACTTAGGATCAGATTGTGTCCACGTGCAGCCAGCTCCTTTGCTATCGAACGGCCGATACCGAGGCTGGCTCCTGTCACAACTGCAAATGTATTATTTTTCTGTTCCATCCTTTTTTGTTTTTAACCATTGTACCGTCCTGGATACTCCTTCAGAAAGAGGAGTTATTTTGTAGCCAAGTTCATTTGCAGCCTTGTCGCTTGACATAATCCAGTTATTCAGATATTTATCAAGCCAGTCCATGGTTATTGCCGGAGGCGATCCGCTGATTTTCGACATGACCATAAACCCTTTTATGATCCCTTTCATTAATCCTGCGGGCAGATTAACCAGAATTCTTCTCTTCCCTGCTGTCTCTCCGATAATGTCAAACAGGCCACGGAAGGAATGATTTTCACCTCCAAGAATATAGCGCTCCCCGCTCCTTCCGAACCGGGCAGCCAGAATATGACCTTCAACAACGTCATCTATAAACACATAGTTGCCTATCGACTTTCCATTGCCCGGGATTATTCTCCATAAACCTGACATATAGAGCCTGATTATTTTAGTCATGGAGTTGCTTTCTGTGAGCTTTCCCGGGCCATACACCCGTGTAGGATTAACAGTTATGACAGCCAGCCCTTTTTTGCTGTAATCAATGGCAATCTTTTCTGCTTCCGCTTTGGTTTTTTCATAAAGAGTATGAAGAATGGGCTCCGGGTTTGTATTTTCATCAACAGGATTTCCGTCATGAGAATAGCTCATTGTCCCACCTGTGGAGGTAAAGACAACCTTTTTTACATGACTTTCAAGAGCTGCATCGAAAACGTTTACAGTTCCGTCAATATTGATCCCGGTTACTATTGTTGGATCCTTAAACGATGGTTTTACCCATGCTGCCATATGAAAGACCAAGTCACAATCCTTCATTCCTTCAAGAAGGGCCGCTTTATTGGACAGATCACCTTTTATAAAATTGACCTTATCAATTCCGGTAAAGACTGAAGCCGATGGATTGCGGGACAGAAGGGTCACGTTATGATTTTCGGAGATAAGTTTTTCGGTTAATCTTGTCCCAATGAACCCAGTGCCTCCTGTAATAAAAACTCTCATTATTCGGTATCGCTAAGATGAAGGTGAACCTCCTGGTTATGATACAGGGAAAACAGATCGGTCAGGACTGCGATAAGCGAGTGGATCAGAAAGGCTGGTATAAATGATCCTGTTAACTGGCTTAAAAGGCATAGAACAATGCCTACCGGAAGTACGCCTGCAGCCATAAATTTTCCCTGTGGCAGGTGAACCAGAAAATAAAGCAAAAGGTTAATAACAAGAGCCGGCAAGAATCCGAATGCCTCAAAACACAGGAACCAGAGAACTCCTCTGAACAGGAACTCATATCCAAGAATATATATCACCCATCCGGAAACTGAGAGAACTATATGCCGTGGAAACCAATCCGATAGCTTCAGCTCAGGTGACCTTTGCTGTACACTCCTGCCTTTGGATAAGTTAAATGAAACGACAGCTGTGACAAGTATCAGTAAAATCAGAAGATACCAGAAATGGAGAGTGCGTCCGATTACTAATCCGATCCTGGAAGGTTCTGTTTTGAATATCAAAACAAAAATGATAAAAGGAATTATCCCGGTAAATAGAATTCCAGTCAGCTTATATGAAATGAATTGAAGGGATCCATCTGAGCCGGATGGGCACAGAGGTTTTATTAAAAGATTCAGCAGAATCTTTTTTTTAGCTGTGTAATAGAAAAAAAAGAACATAAGCAGAACTGATGAAATCGCCATAAAGGCCAGTATCTCAGCTGTTAACTTAATGTCTCTCATAAAGATTTCAGGCTTTCAGGAATTCATGATGATTAATGCGCCAAAATATAAAAAACCATATGAATTACAAAGGCTATCCCTAAAAAAGGGTAACTTGCCGCAAGTTTATAAAATCAAAGTTATGCAAACATTGAACGATCTCAGGCTGGCTGTCTTGATTGATGCCGACAATATCCCCTACAGCAATGTAAAGGGGATGCTTGAAGAGATTGCAAAATACGGGACTCCAACATTTAAGAGGATTTATGGTGACTGGACCAAACCAACTGTATCAGGATGGAAATCAGTGCTTCTTGAAAATGCTATAACTCCAATCCAGCAGTATAGCTATACCCAGGGAAAGAATGCAACCGATTCAGCTATGATCATCGACGCCATGGATATTCTTTATTCAGGCAATGTTGACGGTTTTTGCCTTGTGTCGAGTGACAGTGATTTCACCAGGCTGGCAACCAGGTTGAGAGAAACCGGTATGAAGGTAATAGGGATCGGTGAGCGTAAGACACCTTCTCCGTTTATAATCGCCTGCGATAAATTTATTTATCTCGATATAATAAACACCCCATTGGTGGTAACGGATCCAAAGGATAAAAGAAAAAAACCGGGAAAGCCTTCCCGGAGCAAACCCAGGAACGATGAGAGTGATCAGCAGAATCAGATACGCAGGGCAAAGCGTCTTATAGCATCTTCAATTACGGATCTTGCAGATGAAACGGGCTGGGCGTATCTGGGGGATGTAGGAAATCTCATTCTTAAAAAACAACCTGATTTCGATCCCAGGAATTATGGTTTTGCAAAGCTTACCCCGCTTATCCGGTCGCTTGACTTCGAAATTGATGAGAGAGATTCCGGCCAGAATAACATTAAACATATATATATCAGGATTAAGAAACAGGAAACAGGAATTAAGAAATAAGATTTAATGACAGATCTGTTTCATTACTGGTTTTATTCAGCAGTGGAACAGATTCAAAAGCGAACAAATCCACCCTGAAGTTGTTTATTAATAAAAAGTGTTGCAGAAAACTGCCAAAAGCGATTGATATTTATATCCAGAGAGAATATCTTTTCGCTAAAAAGCAGTAAAATTCAACATATTCTAAGTTTTTATTTTCAGATATCAAAAATAAATATGACCTTTGTTACTGTTTAATTACTTAATTATTGAATTATGAACATTTATGTAGGAAGTCTTCATTTTAAAATGAGTGAAGCAGAATTAAAAGAAATCTTTGAAGAGTATGGCGAAGTTGCCTCCGCTAAAGTCATTATTGATAAATACTCTGGGAAAAGTAAAGGATTTGGTTTCGTTGAGATGCCAAACGAAGCCGAAGCAAAGAAGGCCATTGAGGAACTTAATGGTGCTGAAGTTCAGGGCAGAAAAATTATTGTTAACGAATCTATTGAACGGACCGACAGAAAAAGAGATTTCCGAGGCGGAGATAACGATCGCAGAGGAGGAGGCGGTAACAGAAGGGATAATTACAGGTAGGTTTCAAAAAACTCAAGAACTATGAAAGGTACTGTTAAATGGTATGACAGGGTTAAAGGTTTCGGGTTTCTGCAGACTGAAGATCAGAAGGATATTTTTATCCATCGGTCAGGGCTGGAGCTTCCCCAGACCGAACTTGAAACAGGACAGGTAGTTGAGTTTGAAGTTGAAATGAGAGAAAAAGGACCTGTTGCTATCAAGGTAAGGAGAGTAGATTAATTTTTGCTCAGATCTATAATTTAAAGAGGCTGCACAAACGTGAAGCCTCTTTTTGTTTTTATCGCACGAGGTTGTGTTAAAAATCAGGGACCAGAGATAACCAAAGCTTAAAACCTCCCGAATATCGAATATTTGCCGGTATTGCAGAAAATTGATGAATATAGGAACAACCCATTTATATTAGTCTCTATCTTCCTTTCCAGGTGAAGCACGGGCTGGCCTTTTTCAAGCTTAAGGAACCCGGATATTTCCGGGGAAGGCGAAATTGCCCTGATTCTCTGTTCTCCCCCTTTTATTTCGATATGGTAATGTTCACGCAGAATCGTAAACAGAGATTTGTTTTCAAACTGTCTGGCAGTTATCCTTGGAAGATTAATATTTGCAATAAAGCTTATATCGTAGAATATCGGGATTTCATCGAGCAGGCGCAGTCTCTCAAGATTGATGCATCCTGATTCTTTCTCAAGGTCCGACAGCGGGAACATAAAATCAGAAGGCCAGGGCTTAAGGACCGGTTTAATTATGATCCTGGTCTTCAGATTTCTGTTCCCAACCGCTGAAGTAGTACCCGAAACTGACAGAATCCCTATATCCCTGGCAGGATGCTGGACAATGCTGCCTTTACCCTGATGCTTCCTGATATAACCGTCATTCGCAAGGCATGCCAGCGATTGCCTGACAGTCGGACGTGTCATGCCATACAGCTGGCAAAGTTCATTTTCGGAGGGGAGAAGGTCACCTTCGCTGTAAATACTTTCGCTGATGTGCTTGCGAAGTATTTCATATAGCTTCCTGTATTGCGGTATTGAACCGTCTGAGGTCATCCTGTGCAAATTTTTCTGTAAATATATATAACTTTACTTGTAAATACAAGTTATAATATATATTTTTGTAATCACATTATAGTTAACACTATCGTATTATATTAATTAATGCATTAGCAAACTTATAATTACAAGTTACAGCCAATTACCAATTACTAATTATCAATCACAAAAAATGGCAATCCCAGTAATAATGCCAAGGCAGGGTCAGTCGGTCGAAACCTGCATAATAACCAAATGGTTCAGGCAGCAGGGCGACACTGTAAAGAGCGGTGATCTTCTTTTCTCATATGAAACTGATAAAGCTGCCTTTGACGTTGAATCACCTGCAGATGGAACGATTCTGGAAATATTTTACGGCGACGGAGCTGAGGTTCCTGTTCTGGTTAATGTTGCACTTATAGGTAATGCCGGAGAAAAAACTGAACCTATTATCCCTTCATTATCAGTGGAACCAGGTAAGTCAGAGAATATCCAGGGATCACCTGAAACAATAAAATCAGCTGCATCGGCTTCAAAATCAGAAACTGCAAATGAAACCGGGGAATTGAGAATCAGGATATCGCCCAGGGCAAAACGTTATGCGGACAGGAAAGGAATGAATTATTCCGACATTCAGGGTTCGGGTCCGAATGGAAGGATTATCTGTGGTGACATTGAGAAAGCTTCTTCTCCATCAGAATTAAAAAAGGTGGAGGTAAAGGCAGAGGCAGGTGAATTTACCGAACAGCCACTTACAAACGTACGCAAGTTAATTTCACGGACCATGCATGCGTCGCTCCAAAACTCAGCGCAGCTTACCCATCATATGAGCGCTGATGTTCGCAATATTCTTGAGGCCAGAAGGAAAATCAAGGAAGGTCTGAAAACCGGATCTGAGAAACAGGATATAACCCTGAATGACATGGTCTGCCTGTGCGTTATAAGAGCGATAAGGAAATATCCAGAAATCAATGCACATTTCCTTGAGGATCGAATAAGAGTATATAACAAAGTCCATCTGGGTATAGCGGTTGACACTCCCCGGGGGCTTATGGTGCCTGCAGTAAAAAACACTGATGATATGGATCTTCCGGCACTTTCACGGGAGTTAAAATCAGCAGCAGATGCCTGCAAAAAAGGGAACATCAATCCCGAACTTATCAAGAGTACCGCTGCCTCATTCACTGTTTCAAATCTCGGGAATTACGGAGTTGAAATGTTCACCCCTGTTGTAAATCTTCCGCAGAGTGCCATCCTTGGAGTATGCACAATTATAAACAGGCCTGCTGATCTCGGCAATAACACGTTCGGTTTCGTTCCTTACATAGGGTTATCCCTGACATACGATCACAGGGCAATTGACGGGGGACCAGCTACATTGTTCCTGAGAGAGATAAAAGAGCAGATTGAAAAATTCAGTTACTGAGAAAACGCCCCCCACCCCCCCTAAAGGGGGGCCAAACTCAAATAAAGTCTCCTTCAGGGATCCCGATAGTTACCGGGATAGGGACATGAACAGAAGAGATAAAGACTAACATACATTAAGACAACAGAAAAATGCCAAAGAATCAGAACATTGATCCGAAGGAAGTTCGCAAACCGCAATTCATTGAATTCGGGAAAATCCCTGTAAACCAATACAATAAGTCGATTGAAGAAGAAAAGGAGAGCTTTAGTACAGACGACTTTATAAGAATTTACCATGACATGGTTATTATCAGGGAGTTTGAAACAATGCTTAACCTGATAAAGACCAAAAACGAATATAAAGGTATTCCCTACAATCATCCGGGTCCGGCCCATCTTTCGATTGGACAGGAGGCTTCAGCCGTCGGGATGGCATACAATCTTGGTATTGATGATTTCATTTTCGGATCGCACAGGAGTCATGGCGAAATACTTGCCAAAGGATTGTCGGCCATTCATCAGCTCGATGAAGATGTCCTTTATTCAATAATGAAAAACTACTTTGGTGGCGCTGCCCTTAAAGTTGTTGAAAAAGGATTTGCCGGTCCCGTGAAGGAACTTGCAGAGCACTTCCTTTTATACGGTGCACTTGCTGAGATATTTGCCAGGGCCAACGGATTCAACAAAGGGCTGGGCGGCTCAATGCATGCATTCTTCACACCCTTTGGAATATATCCGAACAATGCTATTGTAGGAGGTTCCGGGGATATTTCGGTAGGAGCAGCCCTTTATAAGAAGATCAACAGGAAACCCGGAATAGTTGTATGCAATATCGGTGACGCCTCAATGGGTTGCGGCCCGGTTTGGGAGGGCATTACATTTGCAACCATGGATCAATACAAGACTTTATGGGATGGCGAATACAATGGAGGGTTGCCCTTGATTTTCAACTTCATGAATAACCTTTATGGAATGGGCGGCCAGACAATGGGTGAAACCATGGGTTATGGCATCCTTGCCAGGATCGGTGCCGGCGTAAACCCCGAAATGATGCATGCCGAAAGAGTCGACGGGTACAATCCGCTTGCTGTAATTGATGCCTTCAGAAGGAAGAAAGATATCCTCCGCAAGAAAAACGGGCCGGTTCTTCTTGATACTCTAACGTACAGGATAAGCGGGCATTCGCCTTCTGACGCATCATCATACAGGTCAAAAGAAGAGGTTGACGCATGGCAGAAAGAAGATTCGATAATTGCTTTCGGTAACACTCTGACTGAATCTGGAATTGCAAAGCCGGAACAGCTTGATGAGATCAGGGTTGAGGCCGGGGAGTTACTTACACATATTCTTAAGCTGGCTATAAGCGATGAAGTGTCACCCAGGCTTGATCTTCAGAAAGATCCTGATGAAATCGGAAGGATGATGTTTTCAAACCAGTCGGCCGACAAAATGGAAGACAGGGTTCCTGAAGTGCTTATTCCTCTGGCAGAGGTCCCGAGGGTCATTTCATTGAAAAACAAGGAGAGGTTTTTTAAGGATAAAGAAGGCAAACCAGTTTCAAAAGCCAGGCTTTACCAGCTCAGGGATGGGATCTTTGAAGCAATAATTGACCGCTTTTACAAAGATCCGACCCTGGCAGCATGGGGTGAAGAAAACCGCGACTGGGGCGGGGCTTTTGCAGTTTACCGCGGTCTGACGGAAGCTCTCCCCTATCACCGTCTCTTCAATTCCCCTATTTCCGAAGGTGCAATTGTCGGAACGGCAATTGGCTACGGGATGTGCGGGGGCCGCGTAATTGCAGAGATAATGTACTGTGATTTCCTGGGACGCTCAGGCGATGAGGTGTTCAACCAGCTTCCAAAATGGCAGGCAATGAGCGGGAATATTATAAAGATGCCTGTTATTGTAAGAGTTTCAGTCGGGTCAAAATATGGCGCCCAGCATTCCCAGGACTGGTCATCGCTTGTAGCACATATTCCAGGATTAAAGGTTGTCTTCCCGGCTACTCCGTACGATGCCAAAGGACTAATGAACAGTGCATTACAAGGAACTGACCCTGTGATTTTCTTCGAAAGCCAGAGAATTTATGATACCGGTGAGATGTTTCACACTTCTGGCGTTCCCGAAGGTTATTATGAGATACCTCTGGGAGAACCAGACATTAAAAGAACAGGAGATGATATAACAATCCTGACCATCGGGGCGACTTTGTACTCTGCCATTAAGGCTGCAGACATTCTTCAGAAAGATTATGGCCTTAATGCGGAGATTATAGATGCACGCACCCTCGTTCCATTTAATTATGAACCAGTAATAGAATCGGTCAGAAAAACAGGAAGAATTGTGCTTGCCAGCGATGCATCGTCAAGGGGCTCATTCCTGAAAGAGATGGCACAGACGATAACTGAGCTTGCTTTTGATTACCTCGATGCCCCCCCCATTGTGGTCGGTTCCAGGAACTGGATTATTCCCGCACATGAAATGGAGAATGCCTTCTTTCCCCAGCCAGAATGGATCATCGACGCAATACACGAAAAGATAAAACCTCTGAAGGGGCATATCTGCAAATCAGATTTCTCTGCAGGCAAGGCTCTAAAATTAAACAGAGAGGGGGTTTAGTTCCTTTTAATATCTTTACATAACAATTTTATTAAAATGGAAAATGCAGTTGAGAATATAAAAGCAAAAAAAGGCTTTATTATCGATATGGATGGAGTAATCTATCACGGTAATATATTGCTCCCGGGTGTCACCGCTTTTCTGAAGTGGCTTGAAGAAATGGGAAAGAGTTATCTTTTCCTGACCAACTCCAGCCAGAGGACTCCGAAAGAACTGCATGAGAAGCTTCTAAGGCTGGGGATCAATGTAGGAGAAGAACATTTTTATACAAGCGCACTTGCCACAGCCGGTTTTCTTTCAAGTCAGAAACCTAACGGGAGTGCCTATATTATAGGTGATGCAGGACTTATTCATGCCTTGTACAGCATGGGTTACACTACAAACAATGTCAATCCCGATTACGTGATAGTGGGCGATACGAACAGCTACAATTTTGAAAAGATAGAGATGGCAGTGAACCTTGTTATAAGGGGAGCGCGGCTCATAGGTACCAATCCTGATATAAGCGGACCTGTCGAAACAGGCATAACTCCTTCAGTCAAAGCTTTGATTGCCCCAATTGAAATCGCTTCCGGGAAAAAAGCATATTATGTCGGCAAACCCAATCCCCTTATGATGAGGATCGCCCTGAAGAAACTCGGAGTTAGGCGCGAGGAAGCTGTTTTGATCGGCGATCGTATGGATACCGATATAAGATGCGGACTGGAATCGGAAATTGATACACTCCTGGTTCTGAGCGGGATTACCAACAGGAATGAGATTGATAATTTTCCTTATCGGCCGCAATATGTCCTTAATGGAATTATTGACCTGGTCCAGCAAGGTTAGCCTATGAAAAATCCGGAGAATTACAAAAAAGAACGCAAAGAAGTCGCATTGTTCATGCGCCGCCTTTACCGGCAGGGGCTCACTACTACCTCAGGCGGGAAAAGCACCATTGAACCTGCTGAGAGAAATTAAGATTTTAAAACTGCATACCTTAATACATTAAAAAAGTGGACAAGTATTTCCTGGATGACTTTCCCTCTCTTGACGAACTAAAAAAACAATTCAGTAAGAACAATTTACCAGCATTCAGGGAGGCAAATGCACATATTCACACCCCTTATTCATTCAGCGCATTCCCTGATATGGAAAGCATATTCAGCCTTGCAAAAGAGGAAGACATTGCTGTGCTGGGAATCAATGATTTTTTTGTAGCTGACGGTTTTAAAGCTTTTAACAGCGGTTCTATTCAAAACCGAATTTTCCCTTTATTCAATATTGAATTTATCGGACTTTTAAGGGAGGAGCAGAAAAAAGGCAACAGGATCAATGATCCAAATAACCCTGGTAGGATATACTTCTGCGGAAAGGGATTGGACTATCCATTCAATCCCGGATTCTTTCAAAATCTCAGGCTTAAGTCAGTCATAAGAGAAAGCCAGAACCAGATAAAGGCAATGATCACAAAGCTTAACAAGCTCCTGGAACCAGTCAATCCTTCCCTGACCCTGTCATATGAGAATATAAAGGCCAGGTATGCCAAAGACCTGGTCCGTGAAAGGCATCTGGCAAAAGCTTTAAGGACCGCAGCAGCCGAAGCTTATTCTGACCATGAGGAACAAATCAGGTTTCTTGAAAAGATGTATGGAGGTAAGAAATCTAAGGCAGAAGCCGGCAACCTTTCTCAGCTGGAAAACGAGATAAGGTCAAATCTGCTAAAAAGCGGAGGAGCGGCATTTGTTGAAGAGAACGAAGATTCTTTTCTTGAACTTGACAAGATCATAAAAATAATTATCAAAGCCGGAGGTATTCCATGCTATCCTGTCCTCCTTGATGATCCTAACGGGAATTATACTGAGTTTGAAAGTGATAAAGAAACGCTTGTAAAAGCACTTTCTGCCCACAAGATCGGGTGTATTGAGCTGATCCCTGGCAGGAATAACCTCTCTGTTCTCAGGGATTTTGTAGCTTATTTCCATGAAAGGAATTTTCTGGTCACCTTCGGGACAGAGCATAATACTCCCGAAATGTTTCCCTTACAAGTCACTGCACGCGGATCAGAAAAACTTGATGATGAAATGAAACGGATTGCATGGGAAAGTGTATGTGTGATTGCAGCCCATCAGTATCTCAGGGCTAAGGGAATGCAGGGTTATGTCTTACCTGATGCCACTCCAAGTTTCGATCAGAAAAGAGAGCTTTCTCTTCTTGGCAGGCTGGTCATCGAATTCTTTCTGTCTAAAAAATAATAATATGAAACCGGAAATCGCTCAATTGATTGAAATATCCAGATTTTACGGAAACAACAAGGAGTATGTTATTGCCGGCGGCGGAAATACATCTTACAAGGATGAACAGACGATCTGGATTAAAGCCAGCGGCAAGCCTCTTGCCGTTCTTGATGAAAACGGACTGGTTGCACTTAGCAGGGAGAAGCTGCACATCATTTCCGGCAAAATATATTCAGATGATCCCGCATCTCGCGAAGAGCAGGTTAAGAATGACCTTTTTAACAGCATCATTGATCCAGGACAAGGCAAAAGGCCGTCAGTAGAGACTTCCCTGCACGAACTGATTAAATACAAATTCGTAGTTCACCTTCATCCCACTCTTATAAACGGGATCATGTGCAGCAGAAGTGCAAAAAACTTGACTATTAAATTGTTCGGAGAGAAAGCCTTGTTCGTACCTTATACAGATCCCGGATATACCTTGTTTAAAAAGCTCGAATCTGAGATCATAAGGTACCGAGATCAGAATTCATCAGATCCTCAAATAATCTTACTTGAAAACCATGGATCATTTGTAAGTGCGGATTCAGTTGGAGAGATTAAGAAGATCTATGAACAGATTATTGCGGTAATTGAGACACAGTTCAGTCGCATTAAGGACATTAATGACCTTCCATATAACCCTGTTCTTTATAAAGTACTGCCTGCCCTTCGTATGCTTCTTTCCGGCGAAAGTATAAAAGTGATCAGATACAGACATAATACATTGATCGCTAAATACTATACAAACCAGCAGGAATTTCATAAGATATCCCTGCCTCTGACTCCCGACATCATAGTCTATTGCAAAACCAGATACCTTTTCATTGAGCAATACGCAACAGCCGAAAAAATACTGGAATCCATTAAGCTGCAATTGCCTCGTTTCCAAAATGAATATGGCTATCTTCCCGCTGTCATAGTAATAAAAAATACAGGTATCCTTGCTATTGAGAATTCAGTGGCTTCAGCTGAGGCCATACTTGATGTCTACGAAGATCTCATCAAAGTAAGCCATTACTCTTCATTATGCAGCGGAACAAAAACCCTGACACCCGACCAGGCCGCATTCATAGACAAATGGGAAGTTGAGAATTACAGGCGCAAGATCGCTCAGAGCGTAATCAGTGAAAACAAGTTTAACGGCAAGTCAGCCATAATTACTGGAGGTGCTCAGGGATTCGGGGCAGGAATTGCCGAAGCTTTATTCAGATTAAAGGTTAATGTTGTTGTTGCCGACCTGAACGAAGAAACGGGCAATAAATTTGTGTCGGGCCTGCAGGCGGCAGGATCGATGAATAAAGCTTTGTTCGTTAAAACTGATGTCTCTGATCCTGCATCTGTTAAAAGCCTTGTGGAAAGAACTGTCAGCGAGTTCGGGGGACTTGACTTAATGGTAAGCAATGCCGGAATTTTAAAAGCCGGAGGACTTGAGGAGATGGAACCGGAAGTGTTTGCTAAAACCACAGGCATAAACTATAGCGGGTATTTCTACTGTGCAAAATATGCTTCAGAGGTAATGAAGATTCAGAATCTTGAAAAGCCTGATTACTTTTCAGATATCATTCAGATTAATTCAAAGTCGGGTCTTAAGGGAAGCAACAGGAACTTTGCTTATGCTGGAGCTAAATTTGGAGGGATCGGACTTACCCAGTCATTTGCCCTTGAACTTGCTCCTTTCAGGATAAAGGTGAATTCAATTTGTCCCGGAAATTTCTATGAAGGCCCACTGTGGTCCGATCCGAAAAGTGGGCTTTTTGTTCAGTATCTGAATGCAGGAAAAGTGCCGGGAGCCAGAACCATTGATGAAGTAAAGAAATTCTATGAGGAACAGGTTCCTATGAGGCGCGGATGCAGGCTTGAAGATGTGATTAAGGCCATGTTGTATATTATTGACCAGGAATATGAAACCGGACAGGCAGTACCGGTTACGGGAGGACAGGTGATGTTGGGGTAAAGGCTCAGGACACAGGGCAAACTCATATGACTCCGTGCAAACTCTGTATTACCCCGTGGTAAAAAAATACCTACTATAATTATGAAAACCAAAGCTGTAAGACTTTATGGAAAGAGGGACCTCCGGCTGGAGGAATTTGAACTGCCGGAGATAAAAGATAATGAAATCCTTGCAAGTGTTGTCTCCGACAGTATATGCATGTCGACATACAAAGCCGCACTTCAGGGAGCCGAACACAAGCGTGTTCCGGATGATATACATCTCAACCCCACAATTATAGGTCACGAATTTGCCGGAGTGATTCTTAAGGTTGGAGAAAAATGGCAGCACAAATTCTCTGCTGGAAAAAAGTTTTCAATTCAGCCGGCAATGAACCATATGGGAACTCTTAATGCTCCAGGATATTCTTATAGGTTTATCGGCGGCGATGCCACTCATATAGTTATACCTGACATAGTGATGAAGGCTGACTCACTTCTCCAGTACGACGGTGAAGCATTCTATCCTGCCTCCCTCTCTGAACCAATGTCGTGCATTGTGGGAGCCTTTCATGCAAGCTACCATGTTCCCCCGGGTACCTATAATCACATCATGGGAATTAAAGAAGGCGGGAATATGGCAATCCTTGCGGGAGTCGGTCCTATGGGACTTGGGGCTATAGACTACGCCCTACACCAGGCGAGGAAACCCGGATTTATCGTGGTTACCGACATCGACGACACCAGACTTGCCAGGGCAGCCTGTCTTTTTCCTCCTGAGCAGGCATTAAAAGATGGTATTAAGCTCTCCTATGTTAACACCGGAAAAACAGTTGATCCTGTTAAACATCTGCGAGATCTTTCCGGAGGCAATGGATTCGATGATGTTTTTGTCTTTGCACCGGTCAGACAGGTTGTTGAGCAGGCCGATGAGATACTTGGTTTTGACGGATGCCTTAATTTCTTTGCGGGTCCGACAAATCCTCAGTTCAAAGCTGAGTTTAATTTTTACAATGTACATTATGCATTTACCCATATAGTTGGTACTTCCGGAGGTAATACCGATGATATGAGGGAATCGCTGAAGCTGATGAGCGATGGTAAGATCAATCCTGCAGTTATGATCACACATATCGGCGGACTGGATGCAGTTGTTGAAACAACTCTGAATCTGCCTCAGATCCCAGGGGGTAAAAAGCTTATCTACACCAATATATCTATGCCACTTGTTTCACTTTACAAGCTGGAAGAGATGGCAAAAACCGATCCGCTTTATGCAGACTTGCATGAAATTGTAACCAAAAACAACTATATCTGGAATCTGGATGCAGAAAAGTACCTGCTGGCAAACGCGAAACCTATCTAATCCACAGAGATATAAACTACAATACGATTATTTATTTTTCAGATTAGCTGCAAACTCTTCCGAGACATAATTCTCAAAGCTCATGCAGACATCTGAGGCGAAATCAACTCCTGATGAAATTACCTTTGACCACATATCTTCTCCCATTAATGCCAGTTGGTCCCTTGTAATCCCGTTTTTATAGATTGAAGCAATCATGCCTGCGTTGAAGTTATCTCCTGCACCGATAGTGCTGATCGGTTTTATCTTCCTGACAGTAAACCTGCCTTCAAAATTTGTGGTTCTGACAAAAACACCTTCAGAGCTGGCAGTATAAACCATACAATTGCAATACTTCCTTATCACATCCCATGCTTTGTCTGGAGAAGAAGTACCGAAAATATTCTGAAAATCCTCATCCGAACCCCTTATTATGCTTGCCATCTGAATGTTCTCCACGATCAAAGGTCTGAGTTCCTCCAGCTCTGACGCATGGGCTTTTCTGAAATTTGGATCATAGAGGACTACTGCTCCGGCAGTCGCTGCGCCACTTACGAAACTAACGAACTTTTGCCGTATCTCCCTGGTAATGGCATATATTGACCCGCATAAAATGATGTCATCTTTTCTGATCTGAGGAAAATCCATTTCAAACCTTCTGGAAGGATAATTCTTGTAAAAGGTATAGCTGGCATCATTTTTCTCGTTAAGAACTGCAATGGCCAGGGCAGTGCTGCCTTCCCTGTAATGATCAGCAAATAAGGTTGACACCCCATTCCCTTTGAGGAAGTTATCAATTATCCGTCCTATATCATCATCACCATATTCACTTATAAGATAAACCGGCAGACCTATCCTCCCAAGCGAAACGGAGCTGTTAAGCATAGCCCCGCCTGCCTTACCTGCCTGAGGCTGACCATTCTTGAAAATAATATCAAACAGTGTCTCTCCTATTGTAAAAACTTTTCTCATTTTGTTTTAGTTTATTTTCATTTATTTAATCACCCCCTACCCAACCTTCCCCCAGGGGGAAGGAGATTTTACATTTCCCCCTTGGGGGAAAATGAAAGGGGGTATAAAATCAATAAAAGTAAAGATTCTATTAATAAAATACTGGAATATGAAAATTAAAAATTATAAATACACTTGTCAGAAATAAGTACTAAGGTTATCACAAAGTTATCGGGAGTGGCGAATCTCCAACCTCAAAATAGATAACTTTAAAAAAAGCAGCTCATAAGAAACCTGTTGTGATTGGTAGTTTCATTCCTCCACAAAGTTTGGTTCGGGGCACTACTTGAAATTTCAAAT
>JBBSAP010000054.1:0-21872 GCA_038252165.1 Bacteroidales bacterium
ACATCCTCCGGGATCCTTTCCCGGCATTATGAATTTTGCCAGCAGACCGACGATCAGACCCATTACGATCCAGGAAATTATTCCCATATATTACCTCCAGTTTTACAATTGAAATCAAAACCAGCTTTGTGCCAGGACTTTTTTGCCGCTCTGGAATCCGCTTACCTGATATGAAACTCTTTCCGGATTTTCATTCTCAATCTGATATACCCAGGAACCAAAAATCCCGGTTGACTGGTATACCCGTCTGACATATAGTCTGTCGCCGGTAAGAAAATCACATTTTTTGGAATAAACCGAGATCTTTCCATAAAGAGAGTCGAGCGTTGTAGTGATTGAAAGCAGAGGCGGATTCCCGAAATATTCCGGAGGTGTTATCTCTCCTTCAATAAAATTACCGACAAATTTCCGGGTTACAAAAAGCTCATCTTCCGGAAGCAGTCCTGATTTATTTACAGATGCACAGGATAAAACAATAAGTGATAAAAGTAAGAATCCCAGCCTTTTCATTTTGTTATTATTTATCCGGTCTTAAGGAATGCCTGGTGCTTTTTACATCAAATAAACCGGATAAGAGATATAAAATTAAGGAATTAAACTGGTTTTTTAATTCTTAACCCCAGTAAATGACGTAAAATACAAGAATCCTGATCAAAAGAAATAAATGGTTCGTCAAAAAGCACGAAAAATTATTCAAATCAGAAAGGATTTTGTATTTCACTGATCATCAATATGCTGTGGCCATAGTTGATATGCAATCAAAAAAATTATGATGTTTTCATGTAAATATCGGTTCCGTTTTGACGAATAACCCCTGGCCTGTTATGAAGGACCCGCAATAATAAACAATGCTCTGAAATCAGGTGACAAGCGATCGGGCAATCACTCTCATTTCCCCACTAATTGAGCATTAGCTACTTGCAGGGAAGTGATATCCGCATTACTTTTATCATAGTTAAAATATAAAGTTATGGCAACATTTTCAAACCCCGGCAACGAACAGGCAATTAGTGAATCCGTAATAAATCATCCGGACAGGGATAAAAGCACCCACGGAATTTCAGGTTTCTTTCCTGCAATAGTAAATATGATCGCAGAGGACGGAGGAAGTTTCTTTAATTATTTAAAAGATCTTGGCCTTTCAAGGGAAAATAACCTTGTGGTCCTCTCTTCAAGACATCACTATTTTTACGATGAAGATGAGCTGAAGAATGTCAGAACACTTATAAATCTTAGAAAACTCAATCTTATAAAATATCTTGATGAGTTTTTATTCACTCTTGTCCAGGTATTGCCTCCCGATACAAAGTTCCTGGGATGCTTCAGCGATTGCAATGTTTCAGGGAACAATGATACCTCGCTTTTTCATCCGATAAGGCTTTTAAAGGAGAAAGTAAACCGACTTGATTTCCTGGGTGAAAAGACAATGAATAAAAATAAGGTCTCGGAAATGCTGGAATCAAATGGCTTTAAAATCATCAATATGACCGAAATGAACGGGCTTACGTACTTTTGTTCGCAAAACGTGCGCAAACCGGCCAGGCTTAGAGCTTAATTACCGGTCCGGACCTATTTTTCATTAACTGCCGGAGATCCTACTTTATATCGTAGGCTGCCGTGGTCCTCATTTCCCCTCCGTCACGACCTGCCCTGACAGATTCAATTGACAACAATTTACCTCCTTCGGAAAGCGTCCATGTCTCCGTAGATTTCATTTATATATGAATAAATAATTAATAATTAAAACATTAAAGGGTCCACCCATCCCTGTATTTATAATGAAGCAGTTCGTTGGCCTCAGGAAGATTAGTGAACTCCATTTTATCGGGATTATATTCCAGGGTTATGTTTTTATTTGCCATAAGCATTGCAATATTTCCCAGCATCATTGTTTCAACAAGCCTGCTTGCATATGAGAAGTCAGTTGAGGATTTTGTATTATTTTTAATTGCATCAATCCATTCTGCATAAATACCCGGTGATCTGGGCAGCCATGGTTTAGGCGGTACGAACTGTTCCATTACCTTTTTGGGCAGAAGCTGAGGATTGCTTCCATAATCTCCGTGCATAAGGACTCCTTTATCCCCGATATAGAGTGCCGAATTAACGCGGGTTCCCGGATCTATTTCAATCGGACGCGGTGCACGCAATCCGCCGTCGACCCAGGTAATTGTAACAGGCGGCATATATCCGCGGGCCGGGAATTCATAGGTTATCATTTCGGCAAGAGGCCAGAATTCATTGTTATAAACTGATGAACTTGCCTGCACCCTGGTCGGTATTCCAAGATTCAGTGACCAGAAGGCATGGTCGTATATATGAGCACCCATGTCGCCAAGAGCACCTGTGCCATAATCACGAAGTCCCCGCCAGTTGAAATGGCAGATATCAGGATTATAGTCTTTCTTTGGAGCCGGACCGAGCCAGACATCCCAGTCAAGTGATTTTGGAATATTAATTCCGGACGGACGGGTAATATTTCCCTGCGGCCAGATCGGCCTGTTGGTGGAAAGATGAACTTCACGGACTAGTCCGATGGCTCCGCTTTGTATCCATTCGTTAATTAACCGGGCTCCTTCGCTCGCGTGACCCTGGTTGCCCATTTGCGTCACAACATCATATTCTTTTGCGATCTCTGCAAGCTTCCTGCATTCATAAATAGTCTTGCATAATGGCTTTTCAGCATATACATGCTTTTTCTGCCTCATGAATGCGGCAGCGATCGGTGCATGATTATGGTCCGGTGTTCCAATCACAACTGCATCAATCGATTTTTCCTTATCAAGCATCCGGCGCCAGTCAGTATAAACCTTGGCTTTTGGATAACCTTTGAATATATGTGCTGCGAAAGCAGTATCCACGTCACAGAGTGCATAAATATTTGCCAGCTTAACGGGTGTGCGGTTCTGCTGTGCCCCCTGCGGAGGTTGCTGCCCTCCCTGGGGCGCCTGTTGTCCCTGAGGTGGCTGCGGGCCCTGGGCCGGCCGGTTTCCCATCCTGGCTTCCCTGGCAGCAATCTCTTCTTTGCTGAATGGCTGGCCGGTGCTTGTGCGCTGAGGATTGACGATCGGCACATCCGGATCGCATAAACCTCTTATATCTGCTGCTCCGCGGGCTCCGATACCTATTCCGGCAACATTTACCGTATCACTCGGCTGCTGAAAGCCTTTCCCTGGCATTACATGTCGGGGAATAATCGTAAACCCTGCTGTCGCAGCGCTTACGGTACCCAAAAATTTCCTTCTGGAAAGTTCTTTTGATTTCTTGTTTTTTTCAGGGTTAAATTTGGTCATGGAATACTCCTTTCTTATAAAGATTATTTCCATTAAATATATACAAAATAATCTTTATGTAATCACTCCATGGTTAATATCAAAGGAACTTCAAAGGATGCCCTGCATATCCTGGAGTTTAGTAAATAGTGTAAGTGTTGTATCACATAATTAACGGCAATGTGAATTTAAATTCATCGCCCTTGCCGTTTTTGTTTTCTGCCCATATTTTTCCATTATGCTTTTCCACAAACTCCTTGCAGAGCAACAATCCCAAAGTTGACCCCTTTTCTTCGGCTGAACCTGATGTTGTATCAATTTGTGAAATATCAAAGAGCCTTGTATGATGAGATGAGATCATCCCCGTTCCGATAAACCTTACTGAAACCGTCACAGTTGAACCTGATTTCTGTACATTAATATCAATTTGTCCATCATTGCCCACAAGGTTCATTGCGTAGGAAATGAGGTTCCTCAATATTGTTTTAAGCATAAAGCTGTCAGCCGAAACATAAATTTCCTCATCACCAAAATGATTAACCTTAATGTTTTTTGAATCCAGATGCGGTTTAAGGATTGAGACAGCATCCAGCCCGATTTTCCTGAAATTCAGTTTTTGCGGTTCAAATGGGAGCTTGCCCTGATTCATCCTTGTCCACTGAAGCAGGTTATCAAGAATACCATAAAGGTTTGTGGCCGATTTGCTCATCATACCTGTCATTTTCTGAATCTCCCTGATTGGAAGATTATCAAGCTCTTCATCCATTAGTCTTGAAAAGTTGCTGAACACATTGAACGGAGTGTAAAGGTACTGGGCAATGATAGAGTAGAATTTGTCCTTTCCCCCGCTCACACGAAGCAATTCTTTTTCATACCGCCTGATCTCAGTCGTATCTCTGATAACCGTACAGAACAGCTCTTCCCCCTCAAGCCTGATTGGAAATATCATGCTCTGTATATTTCTCAATTTACCGGAACCGGGAATTATTATCTCACTTTCAATAATCTGATTTAATCTCTCGGGGGTTTCATGCTTTAAAATGCCGTTTATGATTTTTTCAATAACTTCCCTGTCATTATAGGGAGGTGGTGTAAGCTGAACCTGAATATCAATAATGCTTTTATTAAGGACTTCTCCTGCTTTCAATCCGCACATCATCTCAGCGCCGCTGTTCCAGATAATTATTTTGCCCTCCTGATCAAAAACAATAATAGTATCGTTGATCTGATTGATTATTTCCCTGAATTTTATTTCACTGTCTTTGATAGCCTGCTCAGCTTTTATCCGGTCTGTAATATTTCTTGCTAAAACGGTACACCCGATAATTTTCTGATTTTCATCAATTATAGGATTAAAAAAGCATTCATAATATGCACTGTTGACATCGCCGAAAGTCTGTATAAGAGATCGGGACTCACCTCTTAAAGCAAAATCAAGACTCTCCCTGATCACTTTCCTGTCACTGTCCGAAGTAATGCAATCCAGAAAACTCATTCCAGTTTTTATGTCGCTTCCATAAGCAAATTTCATTGAATCCCAATGGGCTTTATTAAAATACATGTAGCGGTAATTCTGGTCGGTGGAAAAAATTATCGTTTCCTTCTGACTTTCAATGCTTGACATAAGAAGCACCTTCGACTTCATAAGTTCTTCCTCTGCCTTCTTTCTTTCAGAAATATCAATGACATTTGCCAGATAAAAGGTCTGGTTATCTTCCTGGGTGAAAGGCGAAATAATAATATTTACAGGAATATTATTCCCGTTTTTGTGGCGAAAAACAAGATCAAACCCTTTACTGGGGACATTATTATTAAGGGTCTGCCCGAAAGCATTCGTAATGTTTTTAATTTCCTCCGGCGGCCAGTAAACATAAGGAGGTTCCTTCCCGATAAGTTCATCTTCTTCCCATCCCAGAATTTTACAGAAAGAACGGTTAACAAATACCTGTCTCCCCTTCTCATCTACCACTGCAATACCACTGGGGATGGAGTTTTCTATTGCCTGCCTGAATGATTTTTCATTATGAAAAGAAGTCAGCTTCCCCTCAGGGCTTTTGCCGGTTTGTCCTGTCTCCAGATCTATCTTTCCTCTTCCAGTTTCATTTATATTCATCCTTTTGATAAAATTTGAATTTAGTTCCGGAGCATGTACTGTTATAAACAATCATGATTAAATATTGTTCTTGTATATTTGCAGAAAAAAACGAGGAGGATTGTGAAAAGAAATATTACACGTAAAGAATTTATTTCAGGGACTGTTGCCGGACTTGCCGGAATTAAAATGATTCCCTATCTCCGCACTGTTAAGGTGACAGAAGTTCCCCTCAGGCGTTCCATTGGAAAAACGGGGATAATGGTGCCTCCGGTCTGTTTCGGAGCGACCCGCACAAACGATGAATCATTGATAAAATATGCCATCGACAAGGGGTTCAGCTTTATCGATACCGGTCGATCTTATGCCAACGGGAATAATGAGAGACTTGTTGGCAGGGCTGTTTCAGGGATCAGGAATAAGGTAGTGATCCAGTCAAAGCTCAGGCTTGATCCCAATGAACTTACCCAGGATGGGAAAGGGAAAAAAGGCGCTGAAGAGATTAAGAGTGCCCTTAATTTCAAGCTGGAAGCCAGCCTCAAGGCTCTTGGTTCGGACTACATTGATATCCTTCTGTATCATGATGCTTCACTTGAAAATCTGCTTTTCCATCCTGAAGTGATGAGGTTCTTTGACGATCTGAGAAGCGCGGGAGTTATTAAGGCTTGCGGATTCTCAACCCATAATGATCTGATGAACCTCCCTGAAAGGAATAACCGTGAGCTTTTTTATGATGTAATTATGGTACCTTTTAATCATAAAGGCTCCTTTGTACATTCAGTTACAGGTAGTTTTTCAGAATGGGATCAGAACAGGCTGATCACTGCTCTCACCGAAGCCGGAAACAAGGGAATAGGTGTCATTGCCATGAAAACCTGTTCGGCAGGAAAGTATTCACCGTCACCGGATGTTGAACCGGGTTATCCCGAAGCGGTAAGATGGGTTATCAGGCACTCTTACATAAGTTCGGCAGCAGTTGCAATGGCCAATTTCGAACAGGTCAACGAACATGTCCCTCTGCTTAGTGATTTATAATTGACACTAAAAGTAAATCTCCGTCAGGTATAAATATCCTTGCGCAAATAAAGCCTGTACGATAGTACCAGGAGCAGCAAAGAAATGCCGGTAAAATATATCACACTTACAGGATGGAGGCTGTAGGCAGGATCAATAACATTCGTATCAACGTATTTAAATGGGGTAAGATATCCGATTTTTGCCACACTCTCAGTGATCTTTGAGATAGTAAAAACAAAATAGAGGATTATTACAAGTCCGATACATAAGGTTGTTATAGGCTTAGGTCTTTTTACAATGGTTGACAGAAAAAGACCGGCTGAAGCAAACAGGAAATTTAAAAGCAGGGTGTAAAATGACAAAATCAAAAACGCGCTGATGCTGAAGGATCCTCTCTTAACCAGTTCTATTAAAACAAAACCAACCAGGGAAGTTATCAGGTTTAGCAGAAACACATTTATTGAAATGACACCCAGCTTGCTCAGGAATATTTCACTGCGTGTAAGTGGTCGTGTAAGAAGGTAATCTGCCGTTTTATTGTACTCCTCCTTAAGCAGGATGTTGGAGGATAATACTATTGAATAAACGCTTCCGATCACCAGCATAAGAATTATATTGTTGACTGCATAAAATCCAAGTACGGAAAGCAGATCGCTGAAATTAGAGATCCCCTTGAACTGGAGGGCTTCCTTCGGGATCAGGCTCAGCATTCCCATGATCTTTGACTGATTGCTGAGGAATGTCGGGTAGACTGACATTGTAACTGCTATCAAAGCAGTCAGAATGATCGTCCATATAATCAGGCTGAGAGCGTTCCGTCTGAATTCTCTTGCAAAAAGGTTATAATTCATTTGCCTTTTGGTTTAAATCTGGTAATAGTGCATGAAAATTTCATCAAGCGATGGCTCTTCGATCATCAGGTTAATAATCATTTTTCCTGACAGAAAACTTACAAGTTCATTTATGTTACCTGAAAACATAAAGGATAATCTGTTTTCATGAGCTGTAACCAGGTTTACCACACCCGGAAAGCCTAAGTCCTCAGGCATAATCTGTTCATTGAATTCAATGATTACCTTTTTCAGCTGCTTTTTCCTCAGGGTATCAATATCCTCAATCTGGATGATCTTTCCCTCCTTAATAATTGCTACTCTCCTGCAAAACATCTGTACTTCACCGAGTATGTGAGAAGAAAAGAAAATTGTCATGCCTCTCTGGTTCTCCTTTCGTAAAAGATCAAAAAATATGGATTGCATCAGAGGGTCAAGTCCGGTTGTGGGCTCATCCATTACCAGCAGTGCCGGACTGTGAACCAGGCTCTGGATAATGGACACCTTTTTTTTGTTTCCTGAAGAGAGGTCAGATATTTTACGCTTCAGATCAAGCTCAAACAGGCTTGTAAGTTCTTTAATTCTGACTACAGCATTTTTTACATCGTAAAATCTGGCGAAATAGTTCAGGAATTCTTCCACCTCCATGTAAGAATAAGCGTTCGCATCGGATGGTATGTAACCCGTATTCCGCATTATCTCCTTAGTTTGCCGTACAACATCCATTCCCATAATCCTGGCACTACCACCTGTCGGAAATATAAGGTTCATCAGTACCCTGATGGTTGTGGATTTTCCGGCACCGTTCGGACCGATGAATCCGAATACCTCTCCCCTGTTTATCTCCAGATTTACATTCTCAATTCCCCTGGATTTTCCGTAGAATTTGGTGAGTTCCTTAATATCTATAATTGGGTCATTCATTAGAGATGCCTGATTCAAAAACAATTAAAAACACCGGTTTCTTTTATATTTTAAGGAAGTATCCGGTCTCATAAAGATACAAAACAGTTTAACTTGTGCTTCTGATAGTCGAAATCAGTTTATCTTCTTGCTTCAGATGAAATGAGAGGCCAAGCAAATGGTTCCCCGGAAATGAATTTTGAAATGACTGGTCATTCTGAATATCTGGGAAAGAATAAATACAATATGACAGGATGCCTGTATTCAATTCTAAACTCACCCCTTTCCCTTAAAGTTAAGCTGGTATTCTTGTGTCGTCCAAAATATATATCGTTGCAGGTAAAATATATATTGTTTCAGGTAAAATATATATCGTATAGCATATAATATATATTGTAAAACAATAGTGTTCGGCTAAATGTATAAGATCACCTTTACTCGTCTTATTAGTTTTCCCGGACAATAGTGATAATTTATTAAAACCTTCCCTGGATTTATTAGTACTTTTAAAACCTGAAAAACCATTTTATGAAATCAATTACCCTCTGCGTACTGTTCCTTTTATCGGCCTTTATTATTGTGACCTCTTGTACAAAAGAGGAGGAGCCTCCCACAAACGGTCTGATCTTGTATTATAATTTTAATGGAAATGTAAATGATGCAAGTGGAAACATTAATAACGGCATTAATTATACTTCAAATAAATATGTTTCAGGAAAACGGGGGCAGGCGTTAGATTTCAACGGTACTTCGGATTATATTCAATTAAATAATACCTTAAATTCTGAAAATGGATTAAGCTTTTCATTCTGGATAAAATCAAGAGGAGCATCCGGGACTGAAAATAATGGTGTTATTATAGGGAAATATAACATGACATCACATTTAAGAAGCTTCCTGGTATATTCATTTGGCGGTGGCGAAACCCGGAATGACAACCGCCTTTCGGCTGCCTTTTACAGATATGGAGATCTATCGACAGTTCATGATAATGTAAAATCATATCTGACACCGGGGGAGCTGTCAGCGTATCCGTCAGATCCTTCATTATGGACTATCCAGAATCCTAAGAGGCTTGAAACCGGAACCTGGACACATTGCGTTATTAATGTAACCGGAATTACAATTGAAGCCTGGATCAATGGGGTCTTATGTACAAAAAAGCAAAGGGAATATAC
The DNA here is from genome assembly GCA_038252165.1 of Bacteroidales bacterium. Taxonomy (GTDB): domain Bacteria; phylum Bacteroidota; class Bacteroidia; order Bacteroidales; family VadinHA17; genus LD21. The sequence goes on from JBBSAP010000054.1 coordinate 9,293, forward strand.
TACTTATTTTGACAGCCCTGATGAACCTGTATTTATTGGAAATAATTTTGCCCTGGGCTCAGGTACCAATAATCATTTTAATGGCATTCTTGACGAATTGAGAATTTATAACAGAGGACTGACCCGGGATGAGATTCAAATTCTGTTCAAAGCGAAATGAGTAACGCTTTTCAATCGGGCGTTTACTCTTAACCGGCTTGCGCCTGTCAGTTAACGTAAAACTCAAATAGCCGGGAGGGATCAATAATGATCGGTCCTGTTTCCAGTTCCCAGAAAGGGAAGATACATCTGATACTTTCTTCGTCCATTTTTAAGTTCATTTACAACACCAAAATAGCTGATGTACATGAATCCTCGTACATAAAGACCCTCTGATTTGATGACAGGCTCCCATGCTTACATTAATGAAGTCAATTAATTGATTAAAATGTTTTGAAAGGCAAACCAGCATCAGGTAAGCGATTTTTAATTTTGCGTTTTTCTAAACCATTGTTTATCTTCGGTATTGAAAAAAATGACTGCGATCAGATATTCCCAATTTCATTTTCAGAATAATGTACAAGCTTACCCATTTTTTAATAATAGCCCTGCTTCTGACCAATTCCTGTACAAAGGATGATCTGGTCAACAATTATCCGGCAGCAGTTCGCTTCAATATTACCGGACGGCTCCTTGAAGGGAAACAGATAAATTGTATTGCTGCTGACGATAAGGGAAATGTTTTTATAGCTTCAGGGAAGGAACTGTATTATGCAAATAATCGCATATTAAAAAGTTATACTCTCGATTTTCCGGTTTTAGATATTGCCATCGCACCCGATGAAACAGTTTGGATCGGAACCAATGGCGGAGGACTTGGACATCTTGACAGTAAAGGGTTCGAATGGTATACCATTGCTAATGCCGGTCTGCCAAGAGATTATGTCAGAAATGTTAAAACAGGAAAGGATGGAAAAGTATGGTTCAGCTGCAGTGCATTTAACATTGGAGGTCTGGGTGTTTTTGATGGAAATAAATTTGAATTTCTAACGCCGGAGAATTCACCTTTGAACCAGAATATGATTAACAATATTGAAATCGATCAGGAGGGCAGGGTATATATTGCTACTACCGGTACTGTAGGCAGAACAAATATTTATCGCATTTCAGATAAGTCGTGGGATTGTTTAGGTGATGAAAAAGGAACTTTTTACTGGATTTGGTCATTTACCGTTAGTCCATCGGGAATAATTTACGTGGTAGAGGATTTTTCCTTATCCTCCAGTTTCAATACAAATAAACTATTTGAATTCAATGATAACAAATGGCAAAGGGTAGAAACTAATGATATTTCAAGGTTAGGTTTTTTCGCAAAAGTAAAGTCCGACAAAAGAAACTATTGCTGGCTGGCAGCCTCAGGAGATCACTCAGCAATCCTGCATGTCTATGACGGTGAATCATGGAAAAGTTCACCTGAAGGTATTTTCCCTGACGACTTTTTTACGGCAATTGAAGTTGATAGCAATAACAATATCTGGGTTGGCACATACGAAAACGGAGTCTTTATATTAAATCAATAATATTTTAAAATGAAAAAATTCATAATAGTTCTTTTAATTCTTCTTTCTGCACTGACTTTTTCCACTTATGGTCAGATAGCAGTAGGATACAGTACCGATGGCAACACCCTCGCTCTTTCAACTAATCCACTAAACAAATTATGGGGTGAATTCAGAGTAAATACAAAACAATACAACCAGGCCTCCTGGTTATACAGCGATCGTGGAATTACTCAGGCCTACGCGATGGTCAGGATATTTTCCTCAAAAAATGTCAGTCTTTACTCAGGTGCAGGTCTGGGCGTGAATTTATTATCGGCAGAGAAAGACAAGTGGTTAAGTGTGAATATTCCGGTTGGCATAAAAATGAATCCCTTCTCTTCTCTGCCCAATTTCTTTTTAACCGGAGAGTATGTCCCTATGATAATCGCTTTGGAAGATTCTCAGGTTATTCATAGTGTATCGCTGGGGTTCAGATATATCCTAAGTAAGAATGAATAATATGCAACAAATCCAATAATAATTAATCACTATTGTCCGGAAAACTCTTAAAATGAGCAGGAGATTTTTCGCTTCACCAGAAGATAAACCTGTTGATTAATGCTATTCAAAATAGTTGGAATAAGGTTTCGCCTTTAATGCAACTTATTTTGCTCCTTTAACCATGAGGTTATAATGTTTAAACCAACCGGGGCAATTGTTTCTTCAATATTTCCGGTATTATCCTGCCTTACAGTTTGAAAGCCATGATTTATGTTGGTTAGCTCTTGAATTTTACAATTATTATTTCCACCTGATTTAAGTGAATTCTCGATTGCTTTTAACGTTGATTTCGAAGAACCGCTGATGTCCTTATCCCCCATAATAGCAAGGACCGGACATTTTACATGTTTTAAAAAATCATCCGGATTTAAGGAAAGCAGGTATTTAAAATGAGGTGTAAGGGCATAATCGATATCAAGAGAACCCCCGCCTAATCCGGTTTTTTCGAATGCTTTTTTCTCTTCATCTGTACGTTGATCATATAATTGTTTCATTTCTTTTCTGGCAACATCCCGGTTTCCTTCGTTCAGCACAATTTGGTAAAACCTTGCACACCAGTCCATGATTGTCACTGTTTCACTATCATCAGCTCCCTTTGCCCTGGCTCCAACACTGTCCTGTCTGATTATCCCATCAGAGAATTTGCCACCTGCCGGTGAGGCCATCAGGATGATGAAGGCAATATCCGGGGATTCCGCAGCTGCCATTGAAGCAATTAAACCGCCTTCACTGTGTCCGATCAAACCAATTTTCCCGGGATCAATCTCCTTCCTGTTTTTAAGATACTGAACACCAGCAAGTACATCACTTTCCAGATCCTTTGTTGTTGAGTTGAAGAAAGGCCCTGTACGTGTGGTGCCCCCTATTCCCCGGTCATCTACCCTGAGCACTCCAATTCCATTTCGTGTTAATTGATCTGCAATTACCAGGAACAGATGATGAAATGCCATTTCTTCATCCCGGTTTTGCTGACCCGAACCAGTAATAAGAAGCACGGCAGGAAAAACACCTTTTTTGTCAGGTAAAGTCAATGTCCCTGCAATGTTTATACCTGCTGCTTTGTTTTCGTATACAACATCTTCATCATAATAAGGAAAGGGCTTTTGTGGAGTCTGGGGTCTGGAAGGCAGTGGCAATGAATCCACCCTATGGAAGTTTAAAGGCCAGGAGGCGTTTATATTCAGATTTGTGTATCTTCCCCTGATTGTTAAACTGTCTCTGTTCAGAATCCCTGCATATCGCTGATTTGATTCCAGTTCCTCAAAGCGTACAGTATCCTGTTTTAAGGTGACAACTTCAACAGGAAGACCTGATAGCTTGAACTCAATTATACCATTGTATCCCATTAATGAACCATCCCATTTTCTTGATATTTCATAATAAACATGTACATCAGGATCAATGGCTCCAAGCCAGTTTCCAATAAGAACGTTATCAGGACGCTCAGCATGATGACATGATATTGCAAATGATAAAAAATAAATCATTGCAGGAAGAAAGGACAATCGGCTGGTAATTTTAATGTTATGAATTCTTTTCATATATTCAGATACTTTTTGTATTGCAAAGTGTATTTTGGAATAGAAGCACGGTCAAACCGTCCGGCAATAACCAGTGTTTGTTCTCTTTCACGAATCATTTTCAGTTTTTCCTATACTTCAGGGTATTGATTTTGGATTTCGTTATTGAGATTATCTATTACTGCCTGGTACATCTCCGAACTGCATAAAGTATTTGAGAGAATAAGTTTGTCAAGATGTTCTGGATATTTTAGGGCATATGCCTGAGCTACTATACCACCATAAGAATGTCCAAAGATATTAAGCTTATCAATTCCTAAAAATTTACGTAATCCTTCAATATCTTCAACATCTCTTTTCAAGGAATATGACTTTGGTGATTCACCACGTTCTGATTTTCCACGACCAAAGGCATCAAAGTATATAATTTTAAATCTGTCTGATAACTTTGAAAAATGTGGTGTAAAATACAAGTGAGAAAAACCCGGACCACCAGGGATTAATAAAAGGGGTTCGCCCTCCCCCTTAATTTCATACCAGAGTTTTGCTCCATTTATTACAGCGTGATTCCCATTCAAACCTTGTGCTAAAAGAACACTTCCTGAATCAACTGAAATAAAGATCATAAAAATTAATGCTTTGACAAGCACCTTTACGAGATTAAATAAATGCATATTCTTAATTTGGCAATTCCTTTAATCGATATTCTATAAACTTAAACTTTTCTTATTTCTCACCCCGTTCCAAATATCTTTCGTTTATCTGATCCGGGGATTTGTGAACAATCATTAATGCAATAATATCTGAATTGATAAATCCTTACAAAAAGACGGATATTTTTGAGTGTTGATGCATCTTGGAAAAACTATTGAAAATAATCACCTATTATCGGACAAAGAGCAATCCTAATCTGAAAACAGTAAGGTACCTGAATCATATTTCAAAGATCAAATATACCTGAAAGCTTCACTGCCATAAGCTTAGTAATATATTCCCAATATTTGATACTGGCGGCATTTCCTGACTTCATGACTTTAATGTTGGTTACATTTATATGAGGAATTTATTCCTTAATTGTCGGGAGTGCCGTTTTTTATATTTACCAATTTTTCGTACCTTTAATGGATATGTTGTGAACCGACTTTTATATAAATAAAATATCCAAAAACTGAAAGCAACGCCCAAAAGTCCTTACACAAAATTTGCTTGGTCATGGTTTTTTTGTTTTGCACCATGCCTGGACAAAAAGCACACCTCCACTGTTCCGCATTGGAATCTTAATCTCGATAAGCAAAGTGTTTAATAATATCAGATTTTACCTTGTAAACAAAAAGCTTAAATCTATGATCAGAAAAACCAGAACACTCAAATCAGGATCACGTATATCTGCAATTGTCTTATTAATATTATGTACTTGTACAAATCCTGTTTCTGCCCAGTTGAAAATCTATGTCAATACCGATCTTGAAGGTATCAGTGGAGTTTTTAAGTTTGATCAGACTCGTGAGAAAGATACTCCTTTGAATATTCAGGCATGTGAATACTTTATGGGTGATGTTGCTGCCGTGATAAAAGGATTGCGCGATGGAGGAGCAACCGAAGTAATTATACTCGATGGTCACGGTTCACAGGCTGTAATACCCCATCTAATGATACCAGGAGCCAAGTATATAACCGGACGTCCAAGATCAGGTGCAGGGAACCTGACTGATCTCGACAACTCATTTGCCGGAATGGTTATGCTTGGTTTTCATGCAATGATGGGTACTCCAGACGGAGTTCTTAACCATACTCAATCTTCCAAATCCGAAAACCGGTATTGGTATAACGGTTTGGAATCAGGCGAGCTGGCGCAGAATGCTGCTATTGCCGGCTATTACGGAGTTCCTCCGATAATGGTGACAGGTGATGAAGCCACATGCAGAGAGGCAAAGAAATTCTTTGGGAATAATATCGTGACTGTTGCCGTAAAGCGTGGACTTGCAAGAGAATCTGCATTACTCTATCCTTTCGAAGAGACTCGAAAAGCTCTCTATGAAGGGGCAAAGAGAGCCATTGCTGCAATTACTCTATGCAAACCATATATCCTTAAAACACCTATTAAAGTGAAAGAGGAGTATCTCAACCTCGATCCTTCCCTGCCAAAACCGGTACTGGTTACCAGAGACGGAGTTGCCGAGGATGCTCTTCATCTTTTTACATGGGGGAAGAAATAAGAAGAACTTAAAAGGTATATCTCTAATCTGACCCATTCCCTTTTCGAACAAGGAAATATCCCCAAACAAATGCCAAAAGAAGCAAGAGAATTGGCAAGTTTCTTTGCATTGGTAATCGACATATCCACCAAAGTTCTTCCAACAAAATTGACCTCGATCGATATCAGATGCTTTGAAAAGGGATGTCATGGAACGATTAGGATTGAAATCTTGCATTCAAACAAAGAAATCCACTGGATGTGTTCACGGTGTGAGAATGAAGGTAGAATTAGTGGTTGGCAGGGGACAAGATGGGATAATAGGAATAAAGTCTGATACAAATTACATGGTTTCCGAATAAAATCAAATAAAAAATCCTGCTATTGTGGCAGAATTTTCTATTTGATGGTTCAAAATCAGTTACAGCAATTTACAATACGCTGATTTTCATATCTAATTGTTGACCCACCCCCGTTTTTCCACCAATTGGTGGATTCACGGGGCAGGCTGGGCTTCCCGATGAATAGGGATTGGCAACTGCCTTTTTTACTTCCTCGGGATGAAAATAAAGTTAGAAAAGCCTGAAGCACAAGCAAATAAAAATAAATGGGAGAATGAATGGGAGAATGGGGGGAAATGTAGAAGGGGAGAAATTTGATTTAACTGTCATTTATTCTGGGGGACTTAATCTTATTATATGAAAATCCAAAATAACCTTCAAACTTACCAGCATATTGAAGAGCTTTTTCTGATAGTTTCACTAACTTTGATCTTATTGATTTAAAGGAATGAAGAAATGAAAAGTAAAAAAAGTAAAGGCATGTCACGACGGGATTTCATCGGCACAGCCGGAGCTGCCACTGCGGCATTTACGATAATCCCACGGCACGTAATGCCTGGTAAAGGTTATATGCAACCCAGCGATCTGCTTAATATTGCTGCTATCGGAGTTGGAGGCCGGGGAGCCAGTGTTATACGATCAATATGCGACCCTGAAGTAGTTGTACAGCCCCAGAAAATGACATATGAAGACAGATCTGCAGCTTCGGGACAAACTACCGCGAGAACTCAGGCAGAGGGAACACCGGTTAAACTTGCCAATATCTATGCATTGTGTGATGTAGATGAGGCAAGAGGCAGCAGTACTTTTACAGGATATCCAAAAGCGAAGCGTTACAAGGATTTCCGGAAGATGCTTGAAAAGGAAAAATCAATTGATGCCATTGTTATTGCTACGCCAGACCATACTCATGCTGTTGCCTCCATGATGGCAATCAAAATGGGTAAGCATGTTTATTGCGAAAAGCCCTTAACACATACTGTCTACGAAGCCCGCGCACTAGCTAAAGCAGCAAAAGAAGCCAAAGTGGCCACACAGATGGGAAACCAGGGTATGGCTTATGATGCAAACAGACTGCTCAAAGAATGGCTATGGGACGGAGCTATTGGTCAGGTACGTGAGGTGCATGCCTGGTCGAACCGCCCAATCTGGCCACAGGGTATTGAACGGCCTTTAGATACTCCTCCTGTTCCAGCAACACTTGACTGGGATCTGTGGCTCGGACCATCTCCTTTACGGCCTTATAATCCGGCATATGTGCCATTTGCCTGGAGAGGCTGGTTCGATTTCGGAAGTGGAGCCATAGGTGACGAAGCTATTCACAATCTTGCTCCCGTATTCACCTCATTAAAGCTGACAGCACCCACACGCATTTATGGGAGCTCTACAAGAGTATTTCCTGAAACATATCCGCTTGCTTCATTGCTTCACTTTGAGTTTCCTGCTCGCGGTAAAATGCCACCGGTAACAGTGCACTGGTATGATGGTGGTATCCTGCCTGAAAGACCTAAGGAGCTTGATGCGGATGCCGTTAAAGGTGCTTATAGTACAGATGTTCCGGATTGGGATAAGGCAAATGGAGTCATTTTTGTCGGTGATAAAGGCAAGCTTCTTTCACGAGGGGAAGGAACAAGAACACTAAGGTTCATACCTGCATCAAGGATCAATGATTATAAGCAGCCTCCTCAAACTTTACCACGTTCTATTGGGCATCAAAAGGAATGGATTGAGGCCTGCAAAGGTAATGGCACGACCGAATCTGATTTCAGCTTCGCCGATCCATTGACCGAAGCATGTCAGCTTGGAAATATCTGTTTGAGGATGGGAGGCAGGGCAATTGAATGGGATTCAGATAATTTCAAAATTACCAATATTGCGGAAGCAAATAATCTTCTGCATTTTGAATACCGTTCGGGGTGGAGCCTGTGATAAATCTTATTTTAACCTTAATCAGGCTAAAAGCAAAAATTTGTTAATCCTGGCATTGGCAGATCGGAGGGCGACACTTGTCTTTCACAACTGCCCGACTCAGGACATGTATTGCAGACATTGACTTTCACATATAATTCAGGTGTCGCCTTTTTTTAAGTTCTTTGGGATGGGGCAGGTCGAAGTGTCGCGGTACAAGCTGTCTCGGAACCAGAAATTTATCACGGTACAGGATTTAAATTGCTTTCAGATGCGCGCTTTGCCCACCGAAGCGGAGCGAAGGTGGGTGTCCGGGTGCAACAACCATTACATATTTGTTTTGAGTGCAGGAGCACCTGCCTGCCGGCAGGCAGGAAAGTTGAGGAGTCCCGCTGAGCGGGATAAACTCCGCGACGAAACCCCGCCTCGGCGGGCGCAAAAAATGTGACGAGCTTATTTACTTTTGTCCGTGTTGTGTGCTGCCGCTTTTTATCAATCTTTATCAATTAAAACATTATGCTTAATTGAGATACTATTACATCATGCTGCGGGAGCGAGAGACATGCTAAAGGGCACTTGTCGCAAATTGGGATTGTTGGCTAGCTTTGAGTATTTCTTGTATGAACATACCTGCCTTATTTGATATAATGATTATCAAGTATTAAATAAGAATCAAAGAGAGGCTGTCTTTAAGCGTTGGGTAACTTAGAGACAGCCTCTTGTAATATCTAAATTGTGATGAATTTTTCTTTACTGGTTTGGCAAAATGCACATTTTTCGTCAATCTTAGCCTGATCGTATGTATTACCACAGACAGGACAAACTGCATATGTATAAGCTAATGTATTAATAGTATTAGATTGCAATGCTTCAAGAGCATTTTTATAAAACTCCATGTGCTTTTTTTCAGTATCAAAAGCCCAGGTAAATGATTTTTCGGCTTTTTCAACTTTTTCAGCTTTGGAATCTGTTAAAAACTGCGGATACATTGTTGTAGACTCGTAGGTTTCGCCATCAATGGCAGCTTTAAGATTCTCGGCAGTAGATTTTACTTCAAATTCTGGTTTGAACTCTTCCATTTTTTCGCCCAACGATTCCAAAACTTTAAGATGATTGGCTGCATGTATCGATTCTGCTTTTGAAGTAGCCTCGAAAAGTTTGGCAATAGTATCTTTGCCTTCCTCTTTGGCTCTCTGCGCAAAGGCAGCATATTTTGCACTAGCTGTAGTTTCTCCTTTGATCCCTGCCTTCAGGTTTTCAATGGTTTTAACTGGTTTTGATTGGTTACAGCTTACTAAACCTATCAAACCGATTAATGCAAATAATAAAACTTTTTTCATTTTTTCATTTTTTTTAATTAATATTAAAGTGGCATCATATAATTATAAACAAGAGTTCCGCCAAAGAATCCTGTAATACTTACACTTAGAGCAGCCAATCCATAGAATATAAAAATCAACTTGTGTAAAAGTGCGCTCTCAACATTTTTTATGACTACATATGTTCTGAGAACTGAAAGAATTACAAGCAGAATGACTGTTGTCCATGCAAAAAGCTCATGTGTTTCGAGCACATTCTCAGCTTCACCTGACATCTCGGAAGTAAAAAGAATTCCAGACAATAAGGTTGCAACAGCAGCAAGGGTACCTATTAATAAAAGGTAAAAACTCATTTTAGAGAAACAAGGCTCTTTCTTAATAATGAGTTGAAGTATGTAAGCAACAAATCCAATAACGATTAAAGCAATTGGAAAGTGAACCAACATAGGGTGTAAATGGCTTGTACTAAACATCTTTTTAAGTTTTAAAATTAACTCTAAGTTAGTGTGTTTTTTATTTCTACAAATATTACACAAATATATCAACAAGGGGGTCAATAGAAAAAAGCAAATGTTTAGCTTGCAGAAAAAGGCTTTCAAACTGTTGCTTTTCAAGGGCTCTTAAGATTTTAAAGTTGAGTTGAATCGTCTCAGAACAACAGCAATAAAAATGCAGCTTGACTCAACTATTCCAGGATAATCTTAAAAAATATGAAGTAGTACGCAATCCCTTAAATAATGAATACTTTGTTTACCAAGGCCTTAAGTGTTTGTTTTTGTTTACCCACCCCCGTTTTTCCACCAATTGGTGGATTCACGGGGCAAGGCTGGGCTTCCCGATACGCCTTCTTTCCATTCTGGCTATCGGGATTTCCTCTCCCGATGAATCGGGATCGTCAACTTCTCGCCCTGTCTCCCTCCCTGCAGGCCTTTCAACAACAAAGCCGCTGTTCGCGGCTTTGTTGTTGACCCACCTGGGCTCGAACCAGGACTCTGCGGAACCAAAATCCGACGTGTTGCCAATTACACCATGGGTCAATAATCCCTTAAAGGTGCTGCAAAATTAGAAAATTTTTCAGATAAAAGGAGCCGGGCCCGGCTACATTGTATCAAAAACAACCGGATCATCAGGTGTCCGGTCAACACCTTCCGATTCGACAATAAAGAAAGGACATTCAACAAGTGATTTCAGAATGAATCCAAGCTCGCACATATCCTCATCACCAGGATCATAATACCATATGATCCTGACATTCTCGGCGAGATTCTTCATCTCTGCTATCTCCTTGATGATATTGTAAATCCATTTTGTGGAACTTGTATTAATATATTCAAACCCAAGCTCGATGCTGGTCTTGTGTCCGTTTATCTGAACATATTGGTTTATCCATTCATAAACCGGACGATAAAACTCACCCGGATTCTCAGGGATGGATCGCCCCACAATGAAAATCCTGCCCGTCTCAAGAACTATCCGCGGAGTCCTTCTTGTCGGATCAGCTGTATATCTTTTCAAACCTTTCATTCCATGTACAAACGGATACAGGCTCGATTTATTCTGTACCATTGACAGAATTGAGGATTGACGATTACGGATTTATAATCTGAAATCCGAAACCAAAAATCCAAGGCTGACAGCTGGCAGGAGTAATCCGGAATAATTTAATCAGCTTTTGGTTCGGCTGAATAGCGTGGGTTCAGGTTCCTCCCACAGGGTAGGATGTTCATCGTCGAACCTTTTCAGAATGGCTCTCATTATAGTTTCTCTCAGGAACTCCGATTTATTCCTCACACGATAGCGGCTGCAGTAGATCCCAAGGGCTTTGGCTTCCCTGCTGTTAAGCATCAGTGAAAGCCTGTTGTTCCTTTTTAAGCGGTCCTCCTTATTTAAGCTGCGCCTCAAATCCTTATTTCATGAATTTGACATCTAAATTAGAAAAACAGGTATCAGCTTAAATTTCAGTTTCAATTAGTTTTTAACAGAAACAAAAGAGCCAGTCGACAAACGACTGGCCGTATGATTGTTATAATATTAACAACTTTATCTGTACATCCCTCTCACCCCCACCACAAAACCAACCCCACAGACTGGCCCCTCCCTAAAATTGCCCACTGGGCAATTTCTTGACGGTCGGCCCCCTTCCAAGGGGAAATTTTTCGAATAAGCCCCTCTCCCCCGGGAGAGGGGTTGGGGTGAGGTATCATCGCCCCGTTAAGCCTTATCAGCACTTCCCAGCACATTCATAACCTTGTGCTTATAGAGCTCCTTCAGCTTGTCGCGGGCTGGTCCGAGGTAATTACGCGGATCAAATTCACCCGGCTTCTCAACAAACACCTTCCGGATAGCAGCAGTCATAGCGAGACGTCCGTCGCTATCGATGTTGATCTTGCAGACTGCCGATGCTGCGGCTCTCCTGAGCTGGTCTTCGGATACACCTGCTGTGTTCTCCATTTTACCGCCATATTTGTTGATCTCGGCGACAATATCCTGGGGCACTGAAGAGGCACCATGAAGTACAATCGGAAATCCCGGAATACGCCTTTCACATTCCTCAAGAATGTCAAAACGCAGAGGGGGAGGAAGTTCTCCCGGTTTTACCTTGAATTTGAAAGCACCATGGGAAGTTCCTATTGAGATGGCAAGAGAGTCAACACCCGTTTTTTTCACAAAGTCCTCAACCTCTTCAGGTCTTGTATATGACGAATGCTCGGCTGAGACTTCATCCTCGATGCCTGCCAGAACTCCCAGCTCACCCTCGACAGTAACATCGAACTGATGAGCAAACTCAACAACCTGTTTTGTCAGTCTTACGTTCTCTTCATAAGAAAAATGCGAACCGTCGATCATTACCGAAGAAAAACCGGTTTCTATACACGACTTGCATGTTTCAAATGAATCGCCGTGATCGAGATGCAAAACGATTGGAATTGCACAACCAAGTTCCTTTGCATATTCCACGGCTCCCTTTGCAAGATACTGGAGTAAAGTCTGGTTTGCATATTTGCGTGCACCTTTGGAAACCTGAAGTATCACCGGAGACTTTGTCTCCACACAGGCACTAATAATTGCCTGCATCTGCTCAAGATTGTTGAAATTAAAAGCCGGAATGGCATATTTGCCTCCAATGGCCTTTTTAAACAATTCTCTCGAATTCACTAACCCTAATTCCTTATAATGAAGCATAGTTTATTGATTTAAATGAACCGTGAAAGATAAC
>JBBSAP010000055.1:0-21850 GCA_038252165.1 Bacteroidales bacterium
ACATCGTTTACTGTCAGACCACTGCCCTTTATAATTAAATTTTTCATCTGTTCCGGTTTAAATAAATTTGCTGAATTTTGAAAACACGAAATCAATCTGATTCCTCAGATCGATAAAAAAAAAGAAAATGGGATGAATCCCCGGAAAAGTTTCAACAGAGTCCGGAACAATTGATCTTGATCTTATATTCAAGAATCCAGGTATTTTCCATGGTTTTGAATCTGAGAGTCAAAATTAATATAATTTCTTTCATTCCACCCTTTTACCACAATAATTACATGTCATTCCGAGTCCCGGGGACTCGGGATGAGGAATCTCTATCTTAAATTATTATTGATTCCAGATACTCATTTTTTTTTTGAATCATCTGAAAAATAATATATTTAACGTGCGGTGCGATTAACCAAATAAAAATAAGAGTTACTTAGTATCTATCTGAAATTATGGTAACTTTTTTGTTGATCTAAGTTTCTTTTTTTTAAAACTTACCCCCTTCCCCTGCCTACCGGCAGGCAGGCAACCTTCCCCCATAGGGGAAGGAGTTTGCTTTAATGTCCCCCATGGGGGAAAATGAAAGGGGGTTGATACCTCAGGAAAAATAAAGAAACGTGCCATGCAGGAAGATTAATAAAAACCTAATGATCACTATGACAATATATTAATATTTCAAGGGCACAATGCGTTATATTTATAAGTAAAAAGACAATATGGAAGGGGCAAACAGAAATCTGCGACATGAACTCATCAAAATACTGGTAGCAGCATCGTCAATAATCATTGCATGCACAGGCAGCAATAAAAAGCAGGGCGCCGGTCAACCCATAGTATTTCATCCCAGGGACAGCGGCTATCTTTTTGACGGTAACTCGCTAAAAGGATGGGAAATAACGGACTTCGGAACCCGGGGAGACGTTTATGTCTCGGACGACAAGATCATACTTGGTATGAGTGACGGCTGTACTGGAATTACGTGGAAAGGGGAGTTCCCGTATGCGGATTATGAGGTTACCCTTGAGGCAATGAGGATTGATGGCAATGACTTTTTCTGCGGCATGACTTTCCCTGCCGGCAAGGATCCCTGTTCCCTGATCGTTGGCGGCTGGGGCGGAGCTGTTGTGGGCCTGAGCAGCATTAATGGAATGGATGCCTCGGAAAATGAAACCAACTTGATCAGACAATTCGAAAAGGACCGCTGGTACAGAATACGGCTTAAAGTCACAAAAGAGACCATAAAGGCATGGATTGATGATGAAGTTGTTGTCGATTTCACTATTGGAGACAATATTCTTTCAATACGCCCGGAAGTTGAATTGTCAAAACCTTTCGGCATATCATCGTGGAGGACCACCGCAGCAGTACGGAATATAAGGTTAGCAGTGAAATGAAATGGATTGAAGGAGGGTTGTTATCCGCCCTATGGCGGATCTATGCTCCTGCAGGTTCAGGAATCCTCGATGAGTTCTTTTGGCTGCTCCGGGCTCGTCCCGCTCCGCGGGAACCCGCCAGGGTCACTTGTAATTGCTGATTTTCCAACTGGCAAATGTTAAATAATATTAAATTCTTCTATGGAAGGACCTGATTCCCAATAATTCCCCCTTTGAAGAGCCTGCCAAGCCCTGGCGTGGGGGCAGGGGTATGTAAGCAACCCCTAAAATCTTTATATTTACCTTAAACATTCTAATCAAAACCTGACCCATGAAAACAAAACTTTTGCTTTTTTCAATGAGCTTTGGAATCCTGGTGTTATTCTCCTGCTCCGGTTCGAGGAATGAGCCTGCTGCTCCTGCACCTCAAAAAACAGATATCACTGAATTTATCGGCCAGTGGACCATTGACATTAAAGGCGGGTCAGTCGGCTGGCTTGAAGTAAGGCAGGAGGACGGCTATCTCGATGCGGATGTATTGTGGGGAGGCGGAAGTGTTTTGCCTGTTTCAGATATATTTCTTGCAAAGGATCAGGTACTGATGGTCCAGAGGTCAAATAATGTCATCATAAAGAGAGACGAAAATAAGAATCCTCTCAGAACACTTGTGGTTACCGACTGGATGGAAATCATAAAAGCAGGTGATAAAATAAACGGAGTACTTTTGTCCCCCCGGCGTAACGGATTAAGTGTCGACACTACACTTTTTACCGGTATTAAGCTTCCTCCGGTACCGCCGGCACCGGACCTGGCTACCCTTAAATACGGGGAACCGGTGAACCTTTTCAATGGAAAAGACCTTACAGGCTGGAGGCTTATAAATGAAAAGCAGACCAATGGCTTCAAAGTGATTGACGGGGCTTTGGTAAATGACCCCGTTCAGAAAGAAGGAGAGGCTCATATAAGTTATGGAAATCTCAGGACAGAGAAGGAATTTGAAGATTTTAACCTTAAGCTCGAGGTAAATGTACCTGCAGGAAGTAACAGCGGTGTTTACCTTCGTGGAATGTATGAGATACAGGTGGTTGATTCCTATAAAAAAGAGCTCGATCCTCATAATATGGGTGCCGTTTACAGCAGAATCAAACCCCTGACAGCTGCTGAAAAGCCAGCCGGTGAATGGCAGTCGCTTGATATAACATTGTGTAAAAGGCATGCAACCGTCATACTGAACGGAGTAAAAATTATTGATAACCAGCCAATCTATGGCCCTACAGGTGGAGCGATCCTGTCGGATGTTTTCGCTCCGGGTCCGATATACCTGCAGGGAGATCACGGTAAAGTCTCCTACAGGAATATTTTACTGACCCCTATTGTCTATTAACCTGATGAGAAGAAAACTTCTTTTCTATTCTCTTTTTTCGCTGTTGCTGGCATCTTTATCTGACGTTGCCGGTCACAGCGCTATTCCTGAATTAAAAATAAATGATTCAATTGATGTTCAGGTTCTCTATAATGGAAGAGCCTGGCGAAATATTTATTACAAGATAAGGGGAGATCAATTCCTGTTTTCAACTGAATTTTTGACAGGAAGCGTTACCATTGATGGAAAGACATATGATAACCTTTCTCTCAAATACGATATCTATAATGATGAATTGCTGACAATTACTGATAACAGAATTATCCTTCAGCTTAATAAGGAGATGCTGGATCTCTTCACCATGGTGTACAAGGATCAGATCTTCAGTTTTAAAAGGCTCGATGCGGATTCCCTTAATGCACTTTCAGGATTTGTAAATGTTCTGTATGAAGGTGGCACCTCTCTCTATGTAAAATACAGGAAGGAAATCCTATTGCTGGCCGTTGATAATAAATATGATATGTTCAATCAGGTCAACAGGATTTTTATTGAGAAGGACGGGAATATTTTCAGGGTCGACACTAAAGGGGCATTGCTTAAAGTGCTGGAAGATCAAAAAAGAATGGTTCGCAACTTTATAAGAAGCAGCAAGTTAAGGATAACAAGGAGAAACCCGGATAGCTTTAAGCCGGTGATTGAATATTATGATAAACTCCAACATTAGAATTTTAAGATGAAATTGAAGATTCTGCTTTTGCTTCTGACCCTGCTTTTATCTAATCTACTGCATGCACAAGATGAAATAAAAATCACCTGGGACTATAAAGACCTCTCGTTCAGGGAATTTGTAGCCCAAGCTGAGAAGGTCTCCAGCCTCAGGTTCTTTTTCAGGGATGAATGGGTGAATGACCTCAGGCCTGGTGATTTTCCGGGAATGACATCTTTGAATGAACTTCTTGATAGACTGTTCCGTGATAAGTCGCTCTTTTATTTCATTGATGAATCAGGGAATGTGGTGATTACAAAGAATTTTGCTGTCAGGGTCTCTGAAACACCCGTGACTGGAGCACAGAACTTTATTGCCCCTACAGAATACTTTGATTCACAGGATAAGCAGAAATTATCCGGGAACATCTTTGTTGATATCGGCAATCCTGCCGACCGGTATAAGTCGGGAAATGTCACTCTTACGGGTTATATTCTCAACAGGGATACCAAGGAGCCTGTTGCAGGAGCAACGGTACTTGTTCAGAAGCTGGCGGTCGGCACAAATTCAAACGGATACGGTTTTTACACATTAACTCTTTCGAGAGGTGTCCACCTTCTTCAGTTTTCATTCATTGGCATGAAGGAAAAACAGGTCAATGTGAATCTGTACGGTTCAGGTGAGATGGATATGGAAATGAACAGTATGCTGATACCTCTTACAGAGACTGTTATTTCGGCTCAGAAGAATGTTATTTTTCAGAGGTACGAAGTCGGTGTTGAAAAAGTTAACATAAGCTCCTTTAAATTACTGCCTACTTCCCTGGGTGAATCAGATATTATAAAAAGTGTGCTTCTGATTCCCGGAGTCCAGTCGGTGGGAGAGGGATCAGCCGGATTTAATGTCCGTGGCGGATCGTCCGATCAGAATCTGATACTCCTGTACGGGGCGCCTATATATAATTCATCTCACTTTTTCGGGTTCTTTTCTGCTGTGAACTCAGATATCATAAGGGATGTCACGCTTTACAAGGGAGGCATCCCCGGACGGTACGGAGGGAGGATCTCTTCAGTGCTTGATATCACTTCGAAAGACGGTAACAGAAAAGAGTTTGCCGGTAATGCGGGTATAAGCCCCATTACAGCCCATTTCATGGTTGAGGGACCGATCAAAAAAGACACATGCACTTACATTCTGACAGGCAGAACCACCTATTCTAACTGGGTATTCGGACTGATAGACAATGCTTCACTTAAAAACAGCAGAGCCTCTTTTTATGACCTGAACGGCAAAATAACATATGATCTTAATAAGAATAACAGGATCGATATTTCTTCATATCTGAGCCACGATTCATTCAGATTCAACTCGGATACCATATATAGTTATGATAACAATATTGTTGCTCTCAGGTGGAAGCATTTCTTCAATAGCAGGTTCTTTTCCCTTCTTTCAGTGAATAGCAGCAGTTATAGTTATGAAGTCGCGAGCAGAAGCATTCCGGAAGAAGGGTTCACTTTATCACACAAGGTCAATAGTACGGGGTTCAAAGCTGATTTCAACTGGTATCAGGGCAGAAATGAAATAAACTATGGTGCTGACTTAACCCGTTATTCTGTGCTGCCTGGCAGCTATCAGCCCTCCGGCGATTCTTCCCTTGTAATTCCAAGGACAATTCAAAGAGAGAATGCCCTTGAAACTGCCTTATACATAGAGGACAAATTTGTACTTACTGATTATATGTCGATAAATGCCGGAGTAAGATTCTCCTCATTCTTCTCTTTTGGCCCAAGGTCGTTCCTTCAGTATGATCCGTCTTATTCGAAAAGCAGATCCACTGTTATTGACACTCTGAATTTTAAGTCGCGGGAATTATTCAGGACCTATGCGGGACCCGAATTCAGGGTATCACTGAATTTCAGGACGGGCTCAAGAAGTTCTTTCAAGATCAATTATAACCGGACAAGGCAGTATCTCCATTTGTTATCAAACACCACCTCAATATCTCCCACCGACACATGGAAGCTGAGCGATTATTACCTCAAGCCTCAGGTTGGCGATCAGGTTGCTGTGGGATTCTACCAGATGCTTTTCAACAACAGTATTGAAACCTCGGTTGAAGTTTACTATAAGATGATAAGCAACATGCTGGATTTCAAAGGTGGAACCAACCTGGTTATGGCTGATAATATCGAAAAGGATGTTGTCAATGTTAAAGGCAAAGCATACGGCGTAGAATTTTCAGTTAAAAGGGACGAAGGAAGAGTCAGGTGGAGTATAGGATATACTTATGCAAGAACATTCCTTAAGAGCCTGGGCAAATTCAGCGATGAAGTAATTAATGAGGGGGAATGGTTCCCGGCCAATTTTGATAAGCCAAATGATCTTGTTGCAACATTCAATTTCCTGTTTTCCAGGCGGTTCAGCTTTTCAACCAATTATACCTGGAGTACCGGCAGACCAATTACATACCCGGTGGCGACGTATTATATGGGTGATATTTTGCTTGTTCATTATTCCGACAGGAATAAGTACAGGATCCCCGACTACATGAGGCTGGATCTGTCGTTGAAGCTTAGCGGAAACCTGAAATCGCATAAAATTGCCAATCCTCACTGGATCTTTTCAGTTTACAATTTACTGGGAAGGCAGAATGTTTATTCAATCTATTTTAAGAACGAAAGCAAGAAGGTGAATGGTTATAAACTTTCGGTCTTCGGAAGAGCAATACCGTCGCTGAGTTTTAATTTTGATTTTTAACAGATATGAGAAGAATATACCATATAGCGATTTTTTTATCAATTCTGATCATATCAGGTTGTATTACACAGTTTATACCTGAAACTGGTGAAGATCCCAATCTGCTGGTGGTTGAAGGATTGATCACAGATCAAACGGAAGTTTATTCAATAAAGTTGTCAAGATCCATGCCTCTTGGAAAGAAAACAACTTTAAAACCTCTGAAGGGATGCACTGTATATATCAAAGATAATCTGGGCAAAACCTACACAGCCCCTGAATCATCAACTTTTGGTACATACCTGACAACCCCGGGCACTTTTCAGGGAGTAGTGGGACGTGAATATACATTGCATATTAATACAAACAACTCAACAGTAAACCACTTTTCATATGAATCCCTGCCGATGGAGATGCATGCTGTTCCCCCAATCGACAGCCTCTTCTATGAAAAAGTGGTAATCCAGGAAAGTACCGAGTATTCAGGTCCAAAGGAGGGCAGCCGGGTCTATCTTAATACGCATGATCCGCAGGGATTTTGTAAATTCTACAGATGGGATTATACAGAAACATGGAAATTTCGCCTGCCATATTATGTCCCGAACCAGACCTGCTGGATAACAAACAATTCAAATGAGATTAATATAAAGAGTATGTCCGTGCTTACCCAGAACAGGATATCACGCTTTCCTATTAAGTTTATTTCTAATGAAACCGACAGGCTTGAGGAGCGCTACAGCATTCTTGTGAATCAATATTCAGTCAACGAAGAGGAATACACATATTGGGAAAAATTGCAGAATATTTCTGAAGAAGTCGGAAGCCTTTATGACATAACTCCTTCTTCAATCCCCGGCAATATTTTTTGCATTGAGGATCCGGCTGAACAGGTCCTTGGTTTTTTCAGTGTTTCAGGAAAGACTTCCAAAAGGATTTATATTGATGAAAGCTTCAGAGGGCTTGTAAACTATTATACGGACTGTCCTGCCGACACCATATACGGAAATGGTGAAATCCCTTTTTTAAACACTTCCTTCTGGGTAATTGAAAGCCAGCCCTATGCCATGCCGCCTTACCGGGTAATCACCGGAAAGAAATTTTGTGCCGATTGCACTGTAAAGGGCACTACAATACAGCCGGCCTTCTGGGAGGAAAAACAATAGTCAAAAATGTTAAGATATATTTTCATGTCAAAATACCGGAACCCTGTCTGCCTGTTTCTTTTCTGCCTGTTTAGCCTGTCATCTTTCGGACAGGTACAACAGGATTTTCTTGATGCAGTTACCGATAAGTTCCAGAAATATTGTAATTCTGTTCCGCGCGAAGAAATTTATGTTCATACTGACAGACAGGAATACGTTGCCGGGGAAGATGTCTGGTTCAGCATATATCTGATTGACCGACAAACTGCAAAACCATCCGGATCCGGGAAGATCGCATATTTTGAAATCCTCAACCCTGCAAATAAGCCGGTAGTTCAGAAAAGGATCAGTCTTGAGCAGGGTTTCGGTCCGGGACAAATAGTTTTACCGGATACAATCAGGACAGGCATTTATACCCTGAGAGCATATACAAACTGGATGAAGAATTTCCTGCCTGAAAATTGTTTCAGTAAAAGACTCGTCATATATAATGCCCTAAGCGACAAAAGTTTTAAGGTTATGACTGAACTTAAGGCACAGACAAAAAATACAACCGGAGATAAATCATCCAGCCTGGCTGCAAGTGGTCTGGTTGTTGAAATTGATAAACAGGATCAGGAGAGCATCAGGATCATTATAAATTCAACCAGGGATTTCCGGCTGGCCGGGGGAAATACCTGTTACCTTTTTGTCCAGACTCATGGTATTATTAATTTCAGACGGGTTGTAAGCCTGTCGGATGAAGGCACCGTGGTCAATATTCCGCGAGATATACTTATTCCGGGGATAAACCATATTACCCTTTTCAGCGAGGCAGGAAGGCCCGTTTTCGAAAGATTACTTTACACGTCATTCCTCAAAACCGGTAATCTGAACTTAGCTGTCACCGGAAATCTTAGATCAAGGGAAAAGATCCGGCTTGGAATTGAAACAAAAAACGGATCAGCTGCTTCGGAGAACTTCCAGGCTCTCAGCATTTCCGTTGCTGCTGAAAGTGGCAATACTTTTCCCGGGATTGATGATTATATGATCTTCGGATCAGAGTTCGGTGTTTTGTCAGATGAATTATTGAAATCAATTATTAATGGGGCTCCGGAAGATTCTGTCAATAAACTCCTTTTACCGATGAAAAGCAGCTGGATTGACTGGAATAAAATCTTGTCAGGGCAGTTTCCGGCTATCAGATATAACAAAGAGACCGAAAATCATTTTCTGTATGGCCGTCTGATAAACAAGAACACCCAGATCCCCGATCCGGAACAGTACCTGTTTCTCTCCATGCCTGGAAAGAAAGCAATGTTTCAGTACGCAAAGACCGATAAGAACGGAGATTTCACTTTCACCCTTCCTCTCGATGGTAATATCAAAGACCTGATAATACAGCCCGAAAATGCAGAAAGGAATAATAACATCAGAATCGAATCTTCATTTTCAGATAAATATCCTGAATTGGCCCCGGCTTATAAGACTTCAGTAGAAGCCCTGTTGCAGGATAATTCAAAGCTGGCAGTAAATTACCAGGTAATGAAGATATACAGATCAGATTTTCTTCCGGATAAATCATCGCTGATTGCCTTTACAGGGGGGTCAAGAAGATTTTATGGCAAGCCTGATATAGAACTTATAATGGATAACTTTATTAAGCTGCCGGTAATGCAGGAAGTATTCTTTGAATTGATCCCCGGCGTATTTCTGAAAAAGAAAAAGTCGGAGTATGAAATAACAATAGCTGACCCTGTCGAGAACAGGGCCTATGATAAAACGCCTCTGTTGTTAATTGATGGTGTGGTTATTAAGGATCCGGCAATCATAGCTAATCTTGATCCTGAAATTGTTGAGAAGATTGATGCCGTTAAATCGCGTTATTTTGTCGGTGAATACATGATGTACGGTCTGGTGAATGTTATAACCAGGGCTGGTGATTTAAGCAATATCACTCTTCCCGATTATGCTGTGAGACTTCCTTACAGGGTTATTGAACCAGTTAATTCGTTTTCGTCGCCCGATTATGTTTCCAAGGAGAAAAAACAGAGCCATATTCCTGACTTCAGGAACACACTTTACTGGAACCCGTCGGTAAAAACTGATATTGAGGGAAAAACAGAAGTTGATTTCTGGACCTCTGATTTCAAGTCAGACTACGAAATAAATGTTCAGGGTATTTCAGGTGACGGGAAATTAGTCTCATTCAAAAAAATAATCAAGGTTAACTAGATACTTATCTCTTTGTTTTTTGTGCATAGGACACAGATTATGCCTGCTGTGCAGGTTACTTTAAAGGCGTAATGAAATTCTGAAATCGGATTGACATAAGGTTGGCAAATGAAAATTCTTATTATCTTCGTGAATACCTTATTCAGCATGGAGATTACTGCGGAATAAGATCGTTGTTTCTGTGTCGGTTAAGATTACTATTGAACAGATAATACATTCACTAAAAGCCTAACCAATGAATAAACTATCGCGCAGGAAATTCATCACAAGTACATCTGCCGTTGCTGCAGGAGCATTGATCGTGCCACTTGCTGTAAGATGCGGCGGTAGAATCAGCAAAAAAGGAAATGGTAAAATAAACATTGCGGCAATAGGTGTAGGAGGGCAGGGAATGGAAAACCTGAATGACTGTACCGGCGAAAATGTCGTTGCTTTATGTGATGTAAGTGAAACGGCAGCAGCCGAAGGATTCAAGAAGTTCCCTGAAGCAAAGAGATTCAAGGATTTTCGGGTGATGTTCGATAAAATGGCCAAAGAGATCGATGCAGTGATCATTGCCACACCCGATCATACCCACTTCGCTGCGGCCATGGCAGCCATGCAGCTGGGGAAGCATGTTTGTGTTGAAAAACCGCTTGCTCACAATGTCTGGCAGCTGCGTACGCTTCGAAAGGCTGCAAAGGAGTACAACGTGATAACACAGATGGCAAACCAGGGACATACAACAATAGGTATACGGCACGTAAAGGAATGGTATGAAGCCGGTATTCTTGGCAATGTTAAAGAAGTGATCGCCTGGTTTAACGGTCCTGATTTCAATCCTAAAGGATATTTCCTCAAACCCGATACCTATCCTCCCATTGAGGAACCTGTGCCGGCAGGCCTGGATTGGGATTTGTGGCTGGGGCCAAAGGCTTACAGGCCTTACAGCCATTTCTATATTCCACGTTTCTGGAGAGGCTGGTATGAACTGGGTAATGGAGAACTGGGCGACTGGGCATGTCATACCCTTGATGCTCCGTTCTGGTCGCTCGACCTGGGTATGCCTGTTTCGGTTAATTCTGTCTTCGGTACTCCGACACCTGAAGGCTTTGTCCCGGATCAGTCAATCCTGAATTTTGAATTTGCGGCACGCGGATCCAAACCCCCTGTAACCATTAAATGGTATGAAGGAGGATTAAAACCTGAAAACCGTCCGGAATGGGGACTGCCGGAATTACCTGGTTCAGGGATGATAATGGTCGGAGATAAGGTCTCATTAATGACAGGAGGCAGGCCTAACGATGCAAAACTTATGTTGCCGGAAGAGGAATTGAAGCATTTCACCGAAAATATGCCAGCAGAGACAATTCCCCGCGTTGAGGGAGGTCCGAGGGCGGAATGGATGGCTGCCATCAAGGGCACCGGTCCGATGCCGGGATCCAATTTCGAATATTCCACGCGCCTGACAGAGATGTCACTTATCGGCGTAATGGCCCAGAGATTTAATACACGGATCGAATATGATGCAGAAATCATGAAGGTCACCAATCATCCGGAATTCGATATATACATTAAGGAACCCGTCCGCAGCGGATGGGAATATGGAGAGAATCTCTGGAAATAGATCAGTTCTGAAACTTGTTCAGCTGAACCTCTTTCTTTTCCGGTTTGGCGGTTTGGCGGTTGTGCGGCAATTACTAACCGGACACTAGTAAAATAGAATCAGAGCATGTTTAAAGAAAAAATAGTCGAAGAAATTAATAATTAACATTATTAGATTTTTTCAGAAGGAGGCATATTTTAAGAGCCTCATCAACATGTCGCTGTGTCTCGGTTTGTGAATCGAATACAAAAACTACTTTGCCTGTCTTGTCAGCCACATAAGTTACGCGGCCGGGAATAAGTCCAAATGCCCTTGAGGGAACCCCAAACAATTTCCTTACAACATTTTTTTCATCACTTAAAATGCTGTAGATAAGTCTGTTCTCTTCTGCGAAGTTCTTATGGCTTTCTACCGACTGGCCGCTTATCCCGATTAAAACTGCGTCTGCTTCTTCGAAAACCTCATTAAGATCGCGAAAATAACAGGCCTCTTTTGTACAGTTGAGGCTCCCATCCTGCGGATAAAAGAAAATCACAAGCTTTTTCTTACCTCTGTAACTGCTGATATCAAACAGATTACCATCCTGATCTTTAAGGGAAAAATCAGGTATTATATCTCCTATTTGAATTGGCCCCATCCTATTGTAGTTCTAATTAATTTTAAGTTGAATAAAGGCAGAATTAGCCATTCTGCTTATTTTGCAATATTCTTTAACATCCCCTTGAAAATAAACCCGTGAAACGGAAGAACGCTATACCAGTACAACCTGCCCCATAATCCTAATGGCCTGAATGTTGCAGTCTGGTGCAGAATATTTTTATTGTCTATCTTAAACTCCAGCCATGCTTCTCCCGGAAGCTTCATCTCAGCAAACAGAAGCAATCGTTTTTCACTCTTATCAGCAATAAGCACCCTCCAGAAATCGAGTGCATCACCCGGAGAGATTTCAGTCTCATTTTTTCTCCCTCGCCGCAAACCTACACCTCCGAATAGTTTATCAATAAACCCACGAATTCCCCATAACCAATTTCCATAATACCATCCGGTAGTACCTCCTATTGCCCATATTTTTCTGAGGACCTGGCTGCTATCACCGATCTTTATCTCCCTCTTGTCAAAATAACAGCCGTGTACCGGAACCTCTGCATATTTTGATATTCCTTCGTTCAGGGTATCCGTAGTAAGAGCATCTTTCCAGCTCGATGTAACATTATTAATATCTATCTTTTCGAATGCTTCCCTGATAGCATCTTCGTAACTCATTGGTTTGATCCCCAGTATATATTTCAAATCATTTTCTTTGCAAATGACTTCTACCTTCATGCTATCGACCAGGTTTTGTGCAAGGGAATATGAAGTTGACGTGATAAAATAGAGCCAGTACGATGATAGTTTTGGAGTCATAACAGGAACTATTCCTATTCTTCGTTTCAGGCCTCTGACCCTGGCAAAGGTTAAAAGCATCTGCTTATAATTCATAATATCCGGTCCGCCAATATCGTAACTCTTGTTGAATGTCAGTTCATTCAGCAATACTCCGGAAAGAAATTCAATTACATTTCTTATTGCAATTGGCTGGGTAATAGTTTTCAGCCAACGGGGTGCAATCATAACAGGCAATTTCTCAACCAGGTCGCGGATAATCTCGAATGAGGCACTTCCTGAACCAATTATTATTCCAGCACGAAGGGTTGTTAATGCATAAGATCCGGAAGCAATTATTTCTTCCACATTCTTGCGGCTTGATAAATGTTTGGATAACTTCTCTTCATTTACAATGCCGCTTAGGTAGATTACCTGACGGGCATTGGTCTTTTCGATCGTTTTTTTAAAATTGACAGCCGATATCTCCTCCAATTCTTTAAAATCACCTTTCGCCGTTGACATCGAGTGGATCAGATAATATGCAGCATCAATATCTTTTGGGATATTAATAAGTGTTTCCGGTTTTAAAAAATCTACCTCAACTGCACTTAAAGCTGGATTCTGATATTTCTCAGAATTGAACCTGTTTCTGTCACGCACACAACAGATAACTTCGTGTCCGTTACTTAATAAAACGGGTAATAATCGTTGTGCTATATATCCGGTTGCTCCTGTAAGAAGAATTTTCATTTTCTGTTTATATTTAGCATAACGATTATAATCTGGGTAAGGTTCTTGTAAAATTAGAACTAAGGCTTCTTAATGAATTTATTAAATAATTACGAAAGTATCAAGAATATTGGAATTGCAATAATTTTGTTAATTTTAGGAAAGTGTAAATCTTAAAAACAGGCATACATGTTTATAAAACTATTTCTGATTGCCTTACCGGTCTTTTTAGCAATTGACATGATATGGCTCGTACTTGTAGCAAAAAACTTCTATCAAAAACAAATTGGTTTTTTGATGAGACCGGATGTAAACTGGTTGGCTGCTATTATATTCTATTTGCTCTTTATCGCTGGTCTTGTAACATTCGTAATTACGCCAGCTGTTAATAAGAATTCATGGCTTCATGCACTTTTATTTGGTGCACTGTTCGGACTTATAACTTATGCCACATATGATTTGACAAACCTTGCAACTATTAAAGATTGGCCTTTGTTAGTAACGGTAGTCGATTTAATTTGGGGTACAACCTTAGCCGCTTCAGTTTCGCTTATTACCTATATTATAGCTAATAGGGTATAGTCAAATTCTGAGCGCAACGAAGTGAAGCGAAGAATCTCCAACTCATTTTAAGAGTTTTCCGGACACTAGTGTTAAAATTTATTGAATTTGTAATTTTTGGGTTACGGAAAAAAAGTTGCAACCAGATTGCAGTCATATTAAAATTAGAATAATTAAGATGAAAATATTGTAAGATATTTATGAATCAGGTGATCTTTTTTGTAAAAAATCTTATTATAATTTCATAATCCTTTTCTTAAACAACTGGATAGAAGCAAATGTCATAAGAATACCGATACTCATTAATATAAGAATTTTTGGAAGGATATCTTCCAATGGAAGTACTCTCCAGAACAGGTCATAAAATCCCTGAATACCCCAGTAATTTACGCTTAAAAGAGCAATCTTTTGAAGTATAGATGGCATTATAAACAGAGGGATCATACTTCCGCCAATAGCTGACATTACAAGAATAATAATTGTGCTCATATTCTGGGCTTGTTGACGCGTTTTTGAAACAGCAGCAAGGAAAATACCCATACTTGAAACAGAAAAAGATGTAGCTATTATCATTAAGATTAATCCGGGAAAATTTACGCTAAGGTCCATGTTTAAAAAAAGCCAGGCAAATAGAAACATAGCCGTAAGCTGAAGTATCGAGATAAAAAAAGCAAAGAGCATTTTGCTGTAAAGTATTGTACTGCCCCTCAGGGGTGAATAAAGCAGTCTGTTTATTGTCCCGTTCTCCTTTTCTTCCAGTATGCTTGTACCGACTCCGGCAACGCTGAAGAGTAACATAAGTATCGCAGTCCCCGCTACAGCCTGTATCAGACCAAGCTTTGTATCATTTTTCTCTCCAACAACAGAGGTCCACTTTATGGATACCGGATTTTTACTATTTTTTATTGCAGTACTGAGAATCTCGTCTCTTCTGCTTTTATCGATATCCGGGAACTTGTCCTGGAGGTATTTTTCAATACTTTTCTTAACAATTATTTCACCTGTCAGGGGCATCAAAATGCTTATTAATTTCTGTTGAAGAAACCCAATTTCCATCTCATGTGACCTGTCAAACATCAGTTCAACAGGCGTTAAATTTCCAACTAACAGGGAATCCTGAAAACCTTTATAAATCATTAAAGCACATGCATATTTACCTTTAATTACCTGTTCTTTGGATTTTTCTGAGTCCGAGATAATGATACTTATATCTTCATTATCAACAATCTTATCGACAATTTCTTTTGATGACTGGCTTTGATCCATGTCAGCAACCAACAGTTTCAGGGGTTCGGAGCGACCATCTAATACTCCAACGCCTCCATATGCGAATGCAAAAAGGGTTATTAAGATTACAGGAAGCAGAAATGTTAAAATGACAGAACGTTGATCATGGAAAAACAGTTTCAGATCTTTTTTTAATAGCTTTAACATAATTAATCTCTTAGTTCTTTCCCGGTTAATTTCAAATAGATCGATTCCAGGTTAGTCCCCTGGGTATAAATTTTTTCAATTACACCACCCGAGTTTTGGATACGGCTAATTATTATCGGAATATCATGGCCAATATTTCTGCATTCCACTTTAAAGCTGTTGGATGAGCTATCAAACTGCAAAGATGTATAGTTTGATATAATTTTGTTTACTGTTTCAATATTAATATCTGCCAGTTTTATTGTTAGCAGATCTTTAACATCACTGATATCCCTTAACTCTTTAAGGCTCCCTTGTGCAACTATGCGTCCAGTATCTATGATGGCAATTTTATCACAGAAACGTTCAGCTTCTTCCATATAGTGGGTTGTGTAGATTATTGTCATTCCTTCATTATTCAATGTCTCTATCACCTCAAAAATATGATTCCTGTTTTGAGGGTCAACACCTACAGTAGGTTCATCCAGCACTAAGATCTTTGGATTATGCAATAATGAGCAGGCAATATTAATCCTTCGCTTCATTCCGCCTGAAAAGGTTTTAATTCTGTCATTTTTCCTGGAGTATAAATCGACAATCCCCAGAGTATTATCGACATTAGCTTTAAGCTCCGATCTTGGAATATCATACAATCCGCCCCAGAACATCATGTTTTCATAAGCTGTAAGTTCTTCATATAAGGCTATTTCCTGAGGAACCACCCCCATAATCAACTTAATAATATCACCATCGCCGTTAATATTGACCCCGTCAATTATAACATCGCCTTTGTCTGGTTTAACCAGAGTGTTTAATATGTTTACAATTGTTGATTTTCCCGCACCATTTGGTCCCAAAATACCAAAGATTTCTCCTTTTTCAATGGTGAAACTGACATTTTTCACAGCTTCAATATTTCCAAATGATTTCGAGACTGACCTTACTTTTATCATTTTAAAAGTTTTGGGAAAAGTTATTTTGATATTTAAAGTTTAGAAAATTATTTCTTTTTTAAATTCTTCATTTGTTTTAACACCCGGTCAGCAGCAAGTTTACCTGTTAAAATTGCCATTGGCACTCCAGCCGGGCTATATGCCCATTGTCCCGCTTGAAAAATTGATGATATAGGCGATATGACAGAGCGGGCAGCGTACTGTATTTTGTTAATAACGGGTACTGGTTCTTGAAACGACCAGCCGACAATTGCACCTTCGGAACTATTGATTCTATTTTTAATGCTTAATGGTGAAAATGAAAAACGATCAATAATTTTGTTTTTTAACATAGGGTATATTGAATAAGAAATTACATCAATAATACGATTTTCAAGTTCTAATATAAACTCATCATACCAGCCTGCTTCTTGAATTTTATTAAATAAATCATATTCGGCAAGTAAACTAATAATTAAACCGGTTTTTCCATGAGGTGCCATATCAGAATCTTTTAGTCCGGGAATAGAAATCTCGAAAGTATTTAACCTGATAAATTTATCCAGCCATGCAAGAATTTGATTCTTTTCTGTTTTGTCCCAATTGATTAGCAAATTTTCCAAATCTTTCGTGTGCGTTTCACCTAATCCAATCTTTGAAGGAGTATAAAAGAAATGTCCATTGGCTATTTTTTTGAAACTTTCTAAGGGCTCATCAACTTCCAGAAATAAAGTAAATACAGAATCTCCACCTCTTTTTACCAAAATCCTATCTTTTACTTCCTTGAATTTTATTCTCATTTTCGGCAACAAACCTTCTGTTTTTGTAATATTATAGAGTGTTTTCAGATCAGCTGCCCAAATCAGATTATGGTATTTATATGTGACATTATTTTCGTCTTTTACCGAGCGTTCATCTGCCAGTACTTCAGTTATTATTGTTTCAGTCTTTATCTGCCCTCCCCACCCGATAATTTTACTTTCCATTACCTCCGCTAATTTCCCGACTCCACCCTTAGGGTAGAAATAATCAAGATATAACGAGAAATAACTTAACGCAAAAAATGCAGGTGTATTTTTGAAAAAATGCTGTGAAATAATATCCCGTAGTGACTGATTTTTAATTATCCCTTTTAAATAATCTTCAATAGGCATATTCATCTTGTTAATTTTTCCAATAGTGAAGATAAATTTCGGCAGCCAGGGCAAAAGTTTTTCGAAAATGAATTTTCTGTCACGCTTTAAATCTTTAAACACTGGATTCTCTATTCCATAGAGCACATCCATGTGTTTCATTATTTTCCGTATTGTTTTTATTACCTCATCAATTTCTTCTTCACTTTCCGGGTATAATTTTATCAGCAAGTCCCTGTATTTTTCTAAACTATCTAAATTCTCGATATGTAAGACTTCGTTTCCGATACCTACAGAAACAGGACTTTTAACAACTTCGAGGTGAATCCCTAAATCCTTTAACATTGGTAAAATAATGCCTGCATCTTCCAGGGCTCTTACTCCGGCATCAAAATGAAAGCCGTCACGGGTAAAGGAATTAACAAGTCCCCCGCATTCACTGTTTTTTTCAATAAGCAACACTTTTTGTCCTTCACGTGAGAGATATGCTGCAGAAGTCAATCCTGCAATTCCACCTCCAACGATGATTGTATCGTATATTTTATAGGCCATATTATTAAAATTCATAAACTTCAAAAACTGATTCGAGAATAATTCTTGCGATTTTCATCCAGGTAATCCACCTAATTCAAGACTTTTCTCCCAAAGTCTGTATGCCACTTCTTTGTCAAGAGCTGGTGGTGCGGGCACTTCTTTAGTTGTTAAATTAAAGAACTTTCCACTTATTTTTTCTATCTCCTTTGAAACACCCAGATAATATAATGCCTCGGCCGATATTTCAGGTGATTTTAAGCTTTTGTCCAAAATATTCTTTTTAATCCAACGGTAAATCGGCCCGTTTTCCTGACCTGTATCAGTTTTAACAGCTCCAGGATGCATGGCGTTTATCGAAACGCCTGTATTTTTAAAATGTTTATCAAATACGAGCATCGATAAAAGTTGCGAAGTTTTGGAAGAACCATAACTTTTTAAACCAGAATAACGTCGTTTTTCCCAATTTAGATCATCAAGATTCAAACCCCAGGCAGCAAAACGATGACCTTCGGAACTAACCAAAATAATTCTTGTTTTTTCCTGAGATTTTAGCTTATCCATTAATATGTAATTTAAAATGAAGGAAGAAAGGTAATGAACCACAAAACCCTTTTCAAGTCCATCGGGAGTTAATTCTTTTTTTGTCAGATAAACTCCTGCATTATGTATCAGTACATCAATCGGGGTATTAAGCTTTAAAAGTTCGTCTGCCACTCTATGAATATCTGTCAGATTACTTAAATCAGCAATTTTGTAATCACATTTTACTCCAAATTCACTTTCAATTTCCTTGTGTAAATTCTCTGATTTCTCTTTATTCCGGTTTATGCAAAGTAAGTTTGCGCCATGAGCAGCATATTTTCGGGCTGTAAAGTAACCTATGCCTGATGTAGCTCCGGTTATAACAACAAGTCTATTAGTAAAATCGTCGGTGCAGATTTTAGGGTCTAACCGATTGTTTTTAATCATTGCAAATATGTTAGACCACTGATATTCCTTGAAATATTTAGCAAACTTCTTATTTTTCATATAAACTATTTACCGGACTACCTTCCATAAATTTCAAGTAATCCCTTAAAAGACTTATTAATAAACACCTTAAAAGAACATTCCTAATGTTAAAATATAATCCTGGTTTCGGAGTGGAACAGGAGCTGCACCGGCAACATTAGGCATTGCTAATGTATTCCACCCAACTGTCATGCGGTATTCCAGGAAAAAGTCCTTGCTGAGAAGCTTAAAATTCGCACCGGCACCATAAAGGAATGAATAGTCAAATGTATCCAATCCCTTCATATCACCTGATTCTTCTGATATTATTGGAGGTCCACCCACATTAACTGTCCAGGTAATACCGTATTTCCCGTTCATTAATAATGATAGTGCAATGCCAGAGCTGCCATAAATACCGACATCCCTGATCTTTACAAAGGTGTATCGCAAAAGTACAGGCATTTCGAAATAGTTCAAATTATACTCAGACACATTGTTTATAGAAACAGGATCTGTAATTGTCACATCCTGCCTGGAGCCTTTCATGGTATAGAGCAGCTCCTGCTGAATACCTACTGATTCAGTGATAGGAAAATAAACGAAAACACCTCCGGCAAACCCGTGCCTGCTTTTCGTATCTACAACATAAGTCTGGTCAGCAGGAGAAATACCATATTGGGTGGCCATACTGTAACCACCTTTTACTCCAAAACGGACACCGGTTTGAGCAGATAAAGAACTATTCAGAAAAAGAGGTAAGAATAGTAACGAATAAATTATTTTTTTCATAATCTGCGCTATTTAATTAACAATGCATGTAAACTGGTTTGGGTGTAAATTATTCGGAATAACTTTTTAGCCAAACTTTTTAATCATAAATTTCCTGTAGGCTTTGCCGAACCTTGGAATATTGTCGAAAATGTCTCCCCATAAATCATAATAGTCTCTCTGTTCAGTAATTTTCCCTTCAGCATTTAATGTCAGGCGGCTTGTGCCATATAATACTGAGCTTGGATATTTTTTATAACTAATTGTCATTTCCCATTCTATAAAAATAACATTATACTGCATAAAAGCACTGACAACATTCATTTTTAAGTCTTTTGATCGTTTCGATAGTCTTTCTGTCATTGCTCTAAACTCGTCAATCCCGTGTATTTCCTGAATAGAGTCTTTGAAATAAATATTACTATCATAATATGGTAAAATGTGTGACCAATCTGGACTTCCTTCTGTATTGTAGGTTTTTGTCCATAGATCTTTTATGGTTTCTACATCTTTTATACAATAAATTACCATCTCAGGGTTATTACTGGTATTCATCATAGCCGAAATTACTTAAATAAGTAATAATGAGTACATTTTATAGCTGTCCCATTATTAAAGATATATATAAAACCCAACTGAAGCATAATGAAAGAGAGCAAAGTTATAAACTTCATCATTGTCTGCACCACCTTCGAGCAACCTGTATCCGGCCTTAAATCCGATACGGTCGGAAAGCCTGTATGTTGCAGCAACAAGTACATCTTCCGCTCTTCCCTGTGGAGCAGCCATAGCATCACCTTCAACGAGAAGACCTAGTTTTTCATTTAAATGACAGAATAACCTGAAATTAATAATTGGAACAAAACCGACATTTGTCTTTTCAGCCTCCAATCCGGAAGATGAAAGCGCAATCCTGGCATCTCTTATTTTTGCAGTAAATCCAAGTCCAAACTCAATCTTCGGTTTCTTAACTATTTCATAACGGTATGTCAACCGGTACGAATTAAACTTATATGTACCGTAAAGGAAGGTATTTGACGGAAACATCTCCCCTGCGAAATCAATGTCATTTGATACGCTTCCGCTATAATCGGTTGTAAGAGGTGCATATAGAGCAGACAATGTGTGGCGGGTACCAATTGTATAACTGACCCTTATCCGGTAAAATAGATCTTTAGCTCTGGCTTTGGGTGGTCAATGTTATCAGGCAATGGATTCAGAACACTGGCAGGATATATTTTCGGGGGTAATGGATCAGATACCAGAATTTCAATGACATCTCCGGTACATATGGATATTAACAATTCCAAATCTTCAATGATCTTTGTAATGCCATCTTCATATAATATAGAAAATCTGCCAAAACCCAATGATTCAGATGTTAAATGCGAAATAACTGATGATGAGTACGTAGCAGCTATAAGATTCAGCGGTTATGCTTCTGATACTGATTTTAAATCTTATTCAGAAAAACTCAGGAAAATTCTAATTGAAAATGGGATCACTTATTATGGAAACTTTCGTTTCTTGGGATACAATCCTCCCTATGAATTTATTGGCAGAAGGAATGAGGAATGGGAATTCTAAATTCAACATGACACTGGTGTCATTTTATGGTTGCATAAGCTTATTTCTTTATTTCGGCAATTAAATTTAAGTAATTCTTCTTCCGAATAAAACGGATAATTGTTTGTTAAATTATATGTAGTATAAATTAAACAATTTAAAAAACATGAGAAAAGTAATTGTAATGCTGATAGCTATAGTTTCGTCGATGAGTGCTTTCAGTCAAGGAAAAGATGTTGTTGATATAGCAATCGGATCAACTGATCATACAACGCTTGTAGCTGCCATAAAAGCAGCTGATCTGGTATCAACCTTAAAGGGTAAAGGTCCTTTTACAGTGTTTGCTCCAACAAATGCGGCTTTTAATAAATTACCTTCTGGTACGTTGGAAAATTTATTAAAACCAGAGAACAAAGCCCAATTGGCCAAAATTCTAACCTATCATGTAGTTAGCGGCAATCTTGATGCAGCAGCTGTGATGGCAGCTATTAAAAGTGGAAAAGGCAAAGCAGTTTTAACTACTGTAAGCGGTGGAAAGTTAACTGCATCTCTGGATATGGGCAAAGTTAAACTTACCGATGAATCGGGTAAGTCAGCTTATGTTACTGCAACTGACTTAAAAGGAACCAATGGAGTTGTTCATGTGATTGATGGCGTGGTTCTTCCCAAATAAGTACTTGTCAGAAATCAATTGAGAAAAAAAGCTCTCTGAATATTCAGAGAGCTTTTTTATTAACCATTAC
>JBBSAP010000056.1:0-21763 GCA_038252165.1 Bacteroidales bacterium
GCCAAACCTGGTTCAATAACTCCTCATACAAGATTCAAATCTGAGATCTATGTTCTTAAGAAAGAAGAAGGCGGACGTCATACACCCTTTCATAACAAATACCGTCCTCAGTTCTATATAAGAACCCTTGACATAACTGGCGAAATAACTCTCCCTGAAGGAAGAGATATGGTTATCCCGGGCGATAATGTCACAATTACTGTTGACCTTATCTATCCGGTTGCTATTAATGTCGGACTCCGTTTTGCTATCCGTGAAGGCGGCAGAACTGTTGGGGCAGGTGCTGTAACTGAAATTCTTTTGTAATTATACACCACACGGGTGTAGCTCAGTTGGTAGAGCACTGGTCTCCAAAACCAGGTGTCGGGAGTTCGAGTCTCTCCTCCCGTGCAAATTAATGTAGTACTATGGATATAAAAGGATATTTCAGGGAATCTTATACTGAGCTCGTTCATAAGGTCACATGGCCCACCTGGAGCGAATTGCAGAACAGCGGGGTACTTGTTCTGGTGGCAACACTGATCATTGCTGTTATTGTTGCTCTGATGGATTTAGGCTTTAGTAAGATTATGGAATTCATTTACAGTTTGTTATATTAAACAGGAGATCAATTCCGATGAGCGAGAATATAAAGAAGTGGTATGTACTTCGTGCTATAGGAGGGAAGGAAAAAAAGGTAAAGGAGTATATAGACAATGAAGTGGCCCGCCTTAAACTTGAAGAATTTGTTTCTCAGGTTCTGATCCCGACTGAAAAGGTTTATCAGATACGGTCAGGGAAAAAAATAAGCAAGGAGAGAACTTTCTTCCCGGGTTATGTGCTCGTGGAAGCTGTCCTCACGGGAGAAATACCACACCTTTTGAGAAACATTCCTAACGTGATAGGATTCCTTGGATCTCATGACGGAGAACCCGTGCCTCTGAGAAAATCGGAAATAAACAGGATCCTCGGGAAAGTAGATGAACTTAATGCAGGTGATGAAGAACTTAATGTCCCCTTCTTTGTCGGCGAATCGGTAAAAGTTATCGACGGACCGTTCAACAGTTTCACAGGCATTATTGAAGAGGTGAATGATGAAAAGAAAAAACTCAAGGTAATGGTTAAGATTTTCGGAAGAAAAACACCTCTTGAGCTAAGTTTTATGCAGGTAGAAAAAGAGAATTAACAGAAGATATTGACAGTTATAATATTCAAAATGCTTCCTGAATAGCTGTCAAGCTCTCGCAATAAACACGCAAATTTTAAATTATGGCAAAAGAAGTTGCTGGATTAATCAAGTTACAGATTCGTGGCGGAGCAGCTAATCCATCCCCACCGGTAGGGCCTGCTTTAGGTTCTAAAGGTGTGAATATTATGGATTTCTGTAAGCAATTTAATGCGAGGACTCAGGACAAGGCTGGAAAAGTAATACCGGTTGTTATCACAGTATATGCTGACAAATCATTTGATTTCGTTACAAAAACACCACCGGTTGCAGTACAGCTTCTTGAAGTTGCAAAATCGAAGAAAGGTTCAAAAGAACCTAACAGGGAAAAAATTGCAACTGTTACCTGGGACCAGGTCAAATTAATTGCTCAGGAAAAAATGGAAGACTTGAACTGTTTTTCACTCGAGTCGGCCGTGAAGATGGTAGCTGGTACCGCAAGAAGTATGGGAATATCCTTAAAAGGTGCTCCCGAAAAATAATTAATTAGGAGAAAAAATGACTAAACTTACCAAAAGCCAGAAGCTTGCTGTCGGGAAACTCGACAAGAACAAGCTTTATACGTTGACAGAAGCATCGTCGCTGGTAAAGGAAATTACCAAGACAAAATTCGATTCTTCCATCGACCTGGATGTAAGGTTAGGTATCGATCCAAGAAAATCCAATCAGATGGTCCGAGGTGTTGTTTCCCTTCCTCACGGAACAGGAAAAAAGACACGTGTGCTTGTTTTATGCTCTCCCGATAAGGAGGCTGAGGCAACAAGCTCCGGAGCAGATTATGTTGGTCTTGACGATTATGTCGAAAAGATCAAAGCTGGTTGGACCGATGTTGACGTTATCATAACCATGCCATCCGTAATGGGCAAAGTCGGTCAGTTAGGTCGAATACTCGGTCCAAGAGGACTGATGCCGAACCCAAAGAGTGGAACTGTTACTATGGAAATTGGTAAGGCTGTTAAAGAAGTGAAGCAGGGTAAGATTGATTTCAAAGTTGATAAAAGCGGAATTATTCATACCTCAATCGGAAAAGTCTCTTTCGAGGCACAAAAGATCGTCGAGAATGCAAGGGAGTTTATCAATATGGTAAACAAACTGAAACCGGCAGCTGCAAAAGGAACCTACATTAAAAGCATGTTCCTTTCAAGCACAATGAGCCCGGGTATTAAGATCGATCCTAAAGGTCTTGATGATTAATTGGTTAAGTTAAACTCGAAAAAGAATTATGAGACGGGAAGAAAAAAATGCTATCATAGACAGCCTTGCTGAGAAACTAAAAGAGTACAGCCACTTCTATCTGACTGATACTGCTCAGCTGAATGCCGCTGACACAAGTGACCTTAGAAGAAAGTGCTTTGAAAACGATATTAAGCTTATCGTTGTAAAAAATACTCTACTCAAAAGAGCACTCGAAATGTCCGAAGGTAAATTTGAAGAACTATATCCGGTTCTTCAGGGTACCACGTCCATCATGTTTGCACAAACCGGAAACGGTCCTGCCAGATTAATTAAGGAGTTCAGGAAACGACATGATAAGCCAGTTCTTAAAGGCGCATACGTTCAGGAATCAGTTTTCATTGGAGAGTCGATGCTCGACACACTTGTCTCTGTGAAAACAAAACAGGAACTGATCGGAGATATAATTCTCCTTCTTCAGTCACCTGCCAGGAATGTTATATCGGCTTTACAATCAGGCGGAAATAAATTACACGGTGTTCTCGAAACACTATCAAAAAAAGAACAATAATTAAGTTATAATCAAATTAAAATTCTATAAAAATGGCAGACCTTAAGAAATTTGCAGACGAACTGGTTAACCTGACTGTAAAAGAGGTAAACGAACTGGCAAAAATACTTAAAGAAGAGTATGGTATTGAACCCGCCGCAGCTGCAGTAGCCGTTGCTGGCCCGGCAGTCGGGGCAGAAGCACCTAAAGCTGAAGAGAAAACAAAATTCGATGTTATCCTCAAAGCAGCCGGTGGTCAGAAATTACAGATTGTTAAACTGGTTAAGGATATCACCGGCCTCGGACTGAAAGAAGCTAAGGCAGTAGTTGATGCCGCTCCGGGTCCTGTTAAGGAAGGTGTATCAAAAGATGAAGCAGAAGCGATTAAAGGTCAATTAGTAGACGCAGGAGCTGAAGTTGAACTTAAATAAGTTATACCTGTTTTTTGGGTTATAGGTTTAGTCCCGGGAATCCGGGACTAAGCCTTTTCGTTCTTTTAATTACAAGTTCACTTAATCCTTTTATAAATGTCTTCAAAAAATACTGAAAGAATTAGTTTTGCCTCCAGGAAAAATCTGCTTGATTATCCCGATTTTCTGGAAGTTCAGTTGAAATCATTTGGAGAGTTTTTCCAGCTTGGAACAACTCCCGAAAACAGGAAGAAAGAAGGACTCTTTAAGGTCTTTACAGAAAACTTTCCGATTACCGATACAAGAAATAATTTTGTTCTCGAATTCCTCGACTATTACATCGATCCTCCGCGCTATACAATTGAAGAATGCATTGAACGCGGACTGACATTCAGCATTCCGCTCAAAGCAAAGCTCAAACTCTATTGCACAGATCCGGAACACGAAGATTTTGATACCGTGATCCAGGACGTCTATCTTGGTACGGTTCCTTACATGACTGAAAGAGGTACTTTCGTCATTAACGGAGCAGAAAGGGTCGTTGTCTCTCAGTTACACAGATCTCCCGGGGTATTCTTCGGGCAGAGCATCCATGCAAACGGAACAAAGCTGTACTCAGCAAGGATAATCCCATTTAAAGGTTCATGGATAGAATTTGCTACAGACATCAATAATGTGATGTATGCCTATATCGACAGGAAGAAGAAACTGCCTGTAACCACACTTCTGAGAGCTATCGGTTTTGAGAGCGATAAAGAGATCCTTGAGATTTTCAACCTTGCCGAAGAACATAAGGTTTCTAAAACAAATGTTAAAAAACTTATAGGCCGTAAACTTGCTGCCAGGGTTCTTAAGACATGGGTGGAGGACTTTGTTGACGAGGATACCGGTGAAGTGGTATCAATTGAAAGAAATGAGGTGATCCTCGACAGGGAAACAGTCATCGAAGCAGAACATGTCGACATGATAGTCGATTCAGGTACAAAAGCAATTCTCCTTCATAGGGAGGACTCATCACTTTCTGATTTCGCCATTATATACAACACTCTGCAGAAAGATCCGTGTAACTCTGAAAAAGAAGCAGTTATATATATCTACCGCCAGCTTCGCAATGCTGAGCCACCCGATGAGGCAACCGCCAGGGATGTTATTGACAAACTCTTTTTCTCGGATAAGAGATATGACCTTGGTGAGGTTGGCCGTTACAGAATAAATAAGAAACTCGGGCTCAGCACCGAGATGAATGTTAAGGTACTGACAAAAGAAGACATTATAAAGATCATTGGGTATCTGATTCAGCTTATCAATGCAAAGACCGATGTCGACGATATCGACCACCTGAGTAACAGGAGGGTCCGTACAGTAGGCGAACAACTTTATGCCCAGTTTGGAGTTGGCCTTGCACGAATGGCCCGCACCATCCGCGAAAGAATGAACGTAAGGGATAACGAGGTATTTACCCCGGTCGATCTTATCAATTCAAAAACACTGTCATCGGTGATTAATTCATTCTTCGGAACAAATCAGCTTTCGCAGTTCATGGATCAGACAAATCCGCTGGCTGAAATGACACACAAACGTCGTATGTCAGCCCTCGGACCGGGTGGTCTTTCGCGCGAAAGAGCAGGATTTGAAGTCAGGGACGTTCACTTCACCCACTATGGAAGGCTTTGCCCTATTGAAACACCTGAAGGACCGAATATAGGACTGATTTCATCACTTTGTATATATGCAAAAATTAACGACCTGGGTTTCATCGAAACTCCTTACCTTAAAGTCAATGAGGCAAAGGTCGATTTCAGCGGCGAAGGTATAATATGGCTCAGTGCCGAGGAAGAAGAAGAAAAAATGATTGCCCAGGCTAATGCGCCGCTACTTAAGGACGGACATTTTGAAAATGCCAGGGCAAAATGCAGATATGAAGCAGATTATCCTTTCGAGGAAGTTGGCAAGGTGGACCTCATGGATGTTGCACCCAACCAGATCGCTTCAATAGCTGCATCGCTGATTCCCTTCCTTGAACACGACGACGCCAACAGGGCCCTTATGGGATCTAATATGATGCGCCAGGCAGTTCCACTCATTAGCCCCGAGGCGCCAATAGTTGGCACCGGCCTCGAAGGTCAGGTGATAAGGGACAGCAGGATCCTCTATGCAGCTGAAGGTGACGGCATAGTGGAATTTGTCGATTCAAATGAAATTGTTATCAGGTATACCCGTACCGATGAGGAGAAATTTGTAAGCTTTGATGACGACATAAAGCGCTATACCCTTCCCAAGTATAGGAAGACCAACCAGAATACGTGCATAAACCTTACACCAGTTGTCAGAAAGGGAGAGAAAGTCACTAAGGGACAGGTTCTCACAGAAGGATATGGTACCAAAAACGGTGAACTGGCTCTTGGACGTAACCTGAAAGTGGCATTCATGCCATGGAAAGGATACAATTTTGAGGATGCAATAGTAATTTCAGAAAAAGTTGTTCAGGAAGATATGTTTACATCGGTGCATATCGACGAATATCTGCTTGAAGTCCGTGATACCAAGCGCGGGCTTGAGGAACTGACTTCCGATATACCTAACGTCAGCGAAGAGGCTACAAAACACCTTGATGAGAATGGTCTCATAAGGGTCGGCGCTCATATAATACCTGGTGATATCCTGATAGGTAAGATCACACCGAAAGGTGAATCAGATCCTTCACCTGAGGAAAAACTGCTTCGAGCTATTTTTGGTGATAAGGCAGGCGATGTTAAAGATGCTTCACTGAAGGCCGGGCCATCCCTCGAAGGTGTTGTAATTGATAAGAAACTCTTTACAAGAGCGATTAAAGACAGGAAAGCAAAGGCTGTTGAGAAACCTTTACTCGACAAGATTGAAAACGATTTCAACAGAAGCACCGATGAACTTAAAGCCCGTCTGGTAGACAAGCTCTTTATTCTGGTGAACGGTAAAACATCCCAGGGTGTTAAAGATTATCTCAATGTTGACGTAATACCAAAAGGAAGCAAATTCACCCTTAAGCAGCTCCAGGAGATAGACTTTCTCAACATCAATCCAAATAAATGGACCACCGATAAGAAGAAAAACGACAGTATAAAACAGCTCCTTCACAACTACATTATTAAATATAAGGAGGTCGATGGTATCTTTAAACGCAAGAAATACAATATAACCATCGGGGATGAACTGCCGGCTGGAATTGTCCGTCTTGCAAAAGTCTACATAGCCAAGAAGCGCAAGGTCAAAGTGGGGGACAAGATGGCCGGACGCCATGGGAACAAGGGTATAGTGGCAAGAATAGTACGTGCCGAAGACATGCCTTTCCTTGAGGACGGGACCCCTGTTGATATTGTTCTCAATCCGCTTGGAGTTCCTTCGAGAATGAACCTTGGACAGATCTATGAAACTGTTCTGGGGTGGGCCGGCCAAAAGCTGGGTCTCCAGTTCTCCACTCCTATCTTCGACGGAGCAACTATTGATCAGATAACCGAATATACTGAAAAGGCAAAATTGCCCAAATACGGCAAAACATACCTTTATGACGGTGGTACTGGAGAGAGATTTGACCAGCCCGCAACGGTAGGCGTGATATACATGCTTAAGCTGGGGCATATGGTTGATGATAAAATGCATGCCCGTTCAATAGGACCTTATTCTCTTATTACACAGCAGCCGCTGGGTGGTAAGGCACAGTTTGGAGGTCAGAGATTTGGTGAAATGGAAGTCTGGGCGCTTGAAGCTTTCGGCGCTGCACATATTCTCCAGGAAATACTCAC
Source organism: Bacteroidales bacterium (assembly GCA_038252165.1). Classification (GTDB taxonomy): domain Bacteria; phylum Bacteroidota; class Bacteroidia; order Bacteroidales; family VadinHA17; genus LD21. Next base: position 7,117 of record JBBSAP010000056.1, read on the forward strand.
AATCAAATCAGATGATGTAATAGGTCGTGCAAAAGCATACGAAGCAATTGTAAAGGGAGAACCTATGCCACAGCCTGGTATCCCTGAATCACTGAACGTATTATTACATGAGTTGAGAGGATTGGGATTGAGTGTCATTCTTGACTAACCAGCCTCTGTTTTAGTTTTTAAATTATTGAATAAATAAATTTCTGTATATGTCATTCAGAAGAGATAACAAAGCAAAAACAAGTTACTCAAAGATCTCAATTGGTCTTGCTTCACCGGAGGAGATCCTCGATCGTTCAAGCGGTGAAGTGCTGAAGCCTGAAACAATAAATTACAGGACCTATAAGCCTGAACGTGACGGATTATTCTGCGAAAGGATCTTCGGACCTGTAAAGGATTACGAATGCCATTGCGGAAAATACAAAAGGATCCGGTACAAGGGAATAGTCTGCGACCGTTGCGGTGTTGAGGTTACCGAAAAAAAGGTACGCCGCGAAAGAATGGGTCATATTTCACTTGTAGTGCCAATTGCACATATCTGGTATTTCCGCTCACTGCCTAATAAGATCGGTTATCTGCTGGGACTTCCTACGAAGAAGCTGGATTCTATAATTTATTACGAAAGATACGTCGTCATAAACGCAGGAATTAAAGCTGTGGATGGAGTTAAATACCTCGATTTCCTTACGGAAGAAGAATACCTTGAAATCACAGAATCACTTCCGAAAGAAAACCAGTACCTTGAGGAGAAGCACCCCGACAAGTTTGTTGCAGATATGGGTGCCGAGGCACTTTACAAGCTTCTCGGCCGTATCGATCTTGATGAACTTTCATACTCACTTCGCCACAGGGCAAACACTGAAACTTCACAGCAGCGTAAAAATGAAGCACTTAAGCGTCTTCAGGTTGTTGAAGCTTTCAGAGATTCGAAAAACGTCAACAAGCCTGAATGGATGATTATCAAGGTTGTTCCGGTTATCCCGCCTGAACTGAGACCATTGGTCCCGCTCGATGGCGGACGTTTTGCCACAAGCGACCTGAATGACCTGTACAGAAGGGTGATTATAAGGAATAACCGCCTGAAACGTCTTATAGAGATCAAGGCTCCGGAGGTAATCCTCAGGAATGAAAAACGTATGCTCCAGGAAGCTGTCGATTCTTTATTCGACAACTCAAGAAAAGCCAATGCAGTTAAAACTGACGCTAACCGTCCACTTAAGTCGCTGAGCGACAGTCTTAAAGGCAAGCAGGGGCGTTTCCGTCAGAACCTTCTAGGTAAAAGAGTTGACTATTCAGCACGTTCTGTGATTGTTGTTGGTCCCGAACTGGGACTTCATGAATGCGGCTTACCAAAAGACATGGCAGCAGAACTATACAAGCCATTCATTATCAGGAAACTGATTGAACGGGGTATAGTGAAAACCGTTAAATCGGCGAAGAAAATCGTCGACAGGAAAGATCCTGTAGTATGGGATATACTTGAGAATGTTCTTAAGGGTCATCCTGTTCTTCTTAACCGTGCTCCTACACTTCACAGACTTGGCATTCAGGCTTTTCAGCCGAAGCTTATTGAAGGAAAAGCGATTCAGCTTCATCCGCTCTGCTGTACAGCTTTCAACGCTGACTTCGATGGAGACCAGATGGCCGTCCATCTTCCTCTTGGAAATGGCGCTGTACTCGAAGCCCAAATGCTCATGCTCGCATCACACAATATCCTGAACCCGGCAAATGGTGCGCCAATTACCGTTCCTTCGCAAGACATGGTCCTAGGCCTTTACTATATCACTAAAGGAAGAAAAAGCACTGCCACCGAAAAAGTTAAAGGTGAAGGTCTCATTTTTTATTCCCCCGAGGAAGTAAATATCGCTTACAATGAAGGCCAGGTTGATCTTCATGCTCTTATTAAAGTTAAGGTTAATGACAGGGTCGATGGTGAATTTGTAAATCACCTTGTCGAGACTTCAGTAGGTCGTGTGATATTTAATCAGTATGTACCTGAAGAAGTCGGGTACATTAATGAAATACTTACCAAGAAATCACTCAGGGATATTATCGGTCGTGTATTGAAACTTGCTGGAACAGCAAAGACTGCCGATTTCCTCGATGCTATCAAGAACCTTGGTTTTTATTCTGCATTTAAAGGTGGGTTATCGTTTAACCTTGATGACGTAATTATACCTGAGGAGAAAACAAAATTTGTGACAGAGGGTTATGAGCAGGTTGAAGAAGTGCTGAATAACTACAGCATGGGTTTCATAACCAATAACGAAAGATACAACCAGATAATTGATATCTGGACACATGTTAATGCAAGGCTTACCCAGTCGCTGATGAAACAACTGTCAAATGACAAACAGGGTTTCAATTCAGTTTATATGATGCTCGATTCAGGAGCAAGAGGATCAAAGGAACAGATCCGTCAGCTTTCAGGAATGAGAGGTCTTATGGCCAAGCCGCAGAAATCAGGCTCAGCAGGATCGGATATCATTGAGAACCCCATCCTTTCCAACTTCAAGGAAGGTCTTTCAGTTCTGGAATACTTTATCTCAACACACGGGGCACGTAAAGGACTTGCCGATACCGCTCTCAAGACAGCTGATGCGGGTTACCTGACACGTCGTCTGGTTGACGTTTCGCAGGATGTTATTATTAATGAGGAGGACTGCGGGACATTGAGAGGATTGGTTGCCACGGCTATCAAGAAAAATGAGGAAGTCGTTGAATCTCTCTACGAAAGGATTCTAGGCCGTACAACAGTTCATGATGTTTTCCATCCTCTTACGGGAGAACTTATTGTGGAAGGCGGACAGGAACTGACTGAAGAACTGGCAGCTAAAATTGAAGATTCACCCATAGAACAGGTGGAGATCCGCTCGGTTCTAACCTGTGAGTCGAAAAAAGGTGCCTGCGCAAAATGTTATGGACGTAACCTCGCAAACGGCCGGATGGTCCAGAAAGGTGAAGCCGTTGGAGTTATTGCTGCTCAGAGTATCGGTGAACCCGGTACACAGCTTACCCTGCGTACATTCCACGTTGGTGGTACCGCTTCTAATATAATGTCTGAATCGAGGCTGGTTGCACGATACAGCGGTATAGCTGAGATTGAGGAGATAAGGTCGGTTCCGAAGAAAGATTCTGAAAAGGGAGAAATTGATATCGTTATCGGACGTCTTGCAGAGCTCAGGATCATTGATAAGAAGACCGGGATAGCACTTACTACACACACAATACCATATGGTTCCAAATTATATATAAAACCCGGACAGGAGGTCGAAAAGGGCAAGCTTATATGTGAATGGGATCCTTTTAATGCTGTAATTATTGCTGAACTTGGCGGTAAGGTGGCTTACGATTATCTTATTGAAGGTATCACTTTCAGGGAGGAATCAGATGAACAGACAGGCTTTAAGGAAAAGGTTATTATAGAAAGCAGGGACAAAACCAAAAACCCGGCAATTAAAATTATGGGACCCAAGGGCGAGGAGCTGAGATTGTACAACCTGCCCGTCGGAGCCCATCTTGTTGTCGAAGCTGGCAGGATGGTTGAAGCCGGGGATGTTCTGTCAAAGATACCAAGAGCTGTCGGTAAGTCAGGCGACATTACAGGTGGCCTTCCAAGAGTTACGGAGTTATTTGAAGCCCGTAACCCTTCAAATCCGGCCATTGTCTCTGAGATCGATGGTGAAGTGACTTTCGGCAAAATAAAAAGAGGTAACCGCGAAATCTCAATCAAGTCAAAAACCGATGAGGTTAAGAAATACCTTGTGCCTCTGTCAAAACAGATACTTGTTCAGGAAAATGATTATGTAAAAGCTGGTATTCCTCTTTCCGACGGAGCAATCACTCCATCAGATATCCTTGCAATCAAAGGTCCGACAAAAGTCCAGGAATATATTGTAAATGAGATACAGGAGGTATACCGTTTACAGGGTGTAAAAATAAATGACAAACACTTCGAGATCATTGTCCGCCAGATGATGAGGAAAGTCGAGATTATTGATCCGGGTGATACTAAGTTTCTTGAACGTCAGATTGTTGACAAGCTTGACTTCATGGATGAAAACGACTGGATCTATGGCAAGAAATACATTGTGGAAGGCGGTGATTCCCAGACGCTTCGTGCCGGTATGATAATTACGGCCCGTAAACTAAGGGATGAGAATTCTGTTCTTAAGCGCCGCGACCTGAAGGTCGTTGAGGCAAGAGATGCTGTTCCGGCTACGTCAAACCAGGTACTTCAGGGTATTACCAGGGCTGCACTTCAAACCAACAGCTTCTTTTCGGCAGCCTCCTTCCAGGAGACGACCAAGGTGCTTAATGAAGCTGCCATCCTTGGCAAGATCGACAGGCTTGAAGGACTGAAGGAAAACGTTATCGTTGGTCACCTCATACCTGCAGGAACCGGACAGCGTCAGTACAACAGCATAATAGTCGGATCGCTCGAAGAGCTTGAGAATATTACCGGTACTACTGTCGAAGCTGATGCCGACATCAGAAGATAATTCTTTTAAAAGTGCAAGAGATGTCAGATCCAAAAAATCCAAATCAGATCAATATTGAACTGAATGAGGAGGTGGCCCAGGGTACATATTCAAACCTGGCCGTTATTACACATTCAGCTTCAGAATTTGTGATCGACTTTGTACGCATAATGCCCGGAATCCCAAAAGCACAGGTGAAATCGAGGATAATCCTGACACCAGAACATGCCAAACGGCTTGTTGGGGCATTGCAGGATAATATAGCAAAATATGAATCTGTTCATGGCATTATAAAGGAAGTCAAGGGCTCCACACCGGTTTTGCCTTTGACATTCGGAGGTCCGACCGCACAGGCCTGAAGAAGTATATATCAATTGTTCTGTGAAGGAATACAGAATATCTTTTATAGGTGCAGGAAAAGTATCAGGTGCTTTGTGCCGTCAGATGCATTTGTCGGGCTGCAAGATACTGAAAATAGTTTCAAGGACCGGAGCGGGAGGTCGTTCCCTTGCCCGGTCATGCAACGCATCATGGTCATCGGATTATGACTTTTCAGATTCGGAAGATCTTATAATTGCTGCCGTTCCGGATGATAAGTTATCAGAAATACTTGCCCGGGTAAAATGCCCTGATAGTACTGTGGTTGCTCATACTGCCGGAAGCCTGGGCCTTGATCTATTCCCTGCTTCAATGAAGCATACAGGTGTTTTCTATCCTTTACAGACCTTCTCCGCAAACCGTAATATTTCATTCACTGATTTACCATTTTTTCTGGAAGCATCCGATGATCATTCTTCGATAATCCTTCAGAATATTGCAGAATCAATGGGCAGCAAAGTTCACTTCATTGATACTGAACACAGAAGGCTACTTCATGTTGCAGCAGTTTTTGCATGTAATTTTACAAACCACATGCTGACTGCAGGAAAACAGATAACCCGGAAAGCGGGATTCACTTTTGATGTTCTTGAACCCTTAATAAATGAGACAGTCAGAAAAGCGCTGGAAAATGGTCCCGAAAATTCGCAAACAGGTCCTGCATACAGATCTGATAAGGGTACTATTAAAAGACACATTGATTTATTATCTTTCTCACCTGAATTACAGGGGATCTACAATGAAGTTACCAAGTCGATAATGAAATTCTATAAAACCGCATCTGATGACCAATTTTAAGGAAGATCTGGCGAAGGTAAAAGCATTTGTCTTTGATATTGACGGCGTGATGTCGTTGCAGACAATAAGTCTGAACGCCTTCGGGGTTCCTAACCGGACAGTGAATCTTCGTGACGGATATGCAATTCAGCTTGCTGTGAAAAAAGGATATCTGGTTGCGGTTATCTCCGGAAGTAATGCGAAAGAATACATTAAAAGACTGAAGCTTCTTGGTGTTAAGGATGTCTATCTTAACAGCCGGTCCAAGGTCGGACATTTTAAAAGCTTTTTAAAAAAACATAACATCCAGGGATCAGATGTATTATTCATGGGTGACGATATCCCCGATTACGGGGTTATGAAACTGGCTGGAATACCGGTTTGTCCTGCCGATGCTGACAGTGAAATCAGGCAGGTTGCATTGTATATCTCTGACAGAAAGGGAGGTGAAGGTTGTGTCAGGGATGTGATCGAACAGGTTTTAAGACTGCATAACAACTGGATGGATAATGATGCTTTTACCTGGTAAGTAATGAAAACATTTCTTAAACTTATCCGCTGGCCAAATCTTCTCATTGTTGCTCTTACAATGATCCTTATGAGATATGCTGTTATTGAGCCGGTTATCAGTAAGGTAAGTGTTATCCTTAATGGTGGGACTGGTGAGGCAGTCCCATTGGCACTTAAATTTCCATGGTACGATTTCCTGATTCTTATTATTGCAACCCTCTTTATAACTGCCGGAGGATATGTCATTAACGATTATTTTGATATAAAAACTGACCTTATTAACAGGGGAGAGGTGATTGTCGGAACAAAAATTCCAAGACGCCAGGCAATGAAGTGGCATAATATCTTAAACATTGTAGGTGTGGCTGCAGGATTTTATATCTCCTGGAAAGCAGGATACTTCTGGATGGGAATTATGTTCCTGATCGTTTCCGGATTATTATATTTTTATTCGGCAAGCTACAAAAGACAATTCCTTGTAGGAAACCTTGTCGTTGCATTGCTCACAGCAATGGTCCCTATGCTGGTTGTTTTTTATGAATGGCCTGCACTTTACCGGTACTACGCTTTGAATGCAGTGGTCCCTCCTCAGCTGGGCCTTGTTTTCTATTGGGTGGGAGGATTTGCTTTTTTTGCATTTTTTACAACCCTTACCAGGGAGATAATAAAAGATATTGAAGACTTTGAGGGTGACATAGCCTATGGAAGAAATACTATTCCCGTGGTTACTGGCATACTGACATCCAAAATAATCTCAGTAATCCTTATTCTGATGACTATTGCACTGCTTTATGTCGTCTGGAATTATTTCCTTCATGACAAGATAACTCTTATCTATATCTCCTGCGCTGTTGTACTCCCCCTGCTGTATGTTATTTATCAGCTTATTATTAGTTCAGGCAAACGGGAGCTTCACACTGCAAGCAGGTTGATGAAGATTATCCAGATTGCAGGTGTCCTCTATTCAGTAGTGGTAAAATTGATCCTCGACCAAAACCTGATATGATATGGCAATCGGGGAACTTAATAAATACAGAATAATCCTTGCCTCTGGTTCACCAAGGAGGCAGGAGCTTCTAAGGGAGCTGGGACTCACTTTTGAAGTTGTGGTAAGAGACTGGCCCGAAGAATACCCCGAACATTTAAGAGGTGAAAAGATCGCTCTTTATTTAGCAATGGAAAAAGCGAGAACCTTCCTGTTGGAAATTAAAGAAAATGAGATCGTTATCACTGCCGACACAATCGTGTGGTGCGATAATAAGGTTCTCGATAAACCGGTTGACAAAGAGGATGCGATGAGAATAATCCGTAAGATATCAGGTAATACACATCAGGTAATTACCGGGGTCAGTCTTCTTTCAGCAGCAAAACAAACCTCTTTCTGTTCTTTAACAAAAGTGACATTTTCGGAACTGTCTGAAGAAGAAATTGAGTATTATGTCGATAAATGCAGACCTTATGATAAAGCCGGAGCTTATGGGATACAGGAATGGATCGGAGTGGCAGCCTGCAGCTATATTGAAGGCTCGTATTTCAATGTAATGGGCTTACCGGCAGAACAGGTTTATCACGAATTACAGAAATTTATTGCCTCCAACCCCCTCAATGGGACCAAAAAAACAAAAATATGAAAAGAGTATTCTTTACATCATTGTTTCTTCTTTCAGTAGTAACAGGATTTTCGTCTGTCCCCGATGAAGGCATCTGGATCCCGCTGCTCATCGAGAAGTACAACATAAAGCTGATGCGGGAAAAAGGTTTCAAGCTTTCAGCCGAGGATATATACAGCGTTAACAAGGCCTGCATGAAGGATGCCGTTGTGAGCTTTAATGGCGGATGTACAGCAGAGTTGATTTCAGGGGAGGGTCTTCTGATAACAAACCACCATTGTGGTTATGGCTTGATACAGGAGCATTCCAGCCTGGAAAATGATTATCTGACAAACGGTTTCTGGGCAATGTCCCGGAAGGAAGAGCTTGCGAATCCGGGCGTTACCGTTACTCTGCTCAAATGGATGGAGGATGTCACCGACAAGGTTTTAGCGGGTGTAACTGATGAAATGGAATCAGCCGATAGAGAAAAGCTTATCTCATCCAATATTGAAGGTATCCAGAAGAAGGCAGCGGAAGGGACAGGTTACAGGGCAATGGTGCGTCCCTTTTTCATGGGGAATCAGTATTTCCTTTTTGTGAATGAGACCTTCAAGGATATAAGGCTTGTGGGAGCACCTCCTTCAGCCATTGGAAAATTCGGAGGAGATACCGATAACTGGATATGGCCCCGCCATACAGGCGACTTCTCTCTCTTCAGGGTTTATGCTGATAAAAACAATAAACCTGCTGATTACTCAACAGATAATGTTCCATATAAACCTGCTTATTACTTTCCTGTTTCCCTAAAAGGTATAAAAGAGGGTGACTTTACTATGGTTTTTGGCTATCCTGGTTCTACTTCAGAATATGTGCCATCTTATCATATCGACATGATTAAGAATTATATCGATCCGAAAATGATAAGCATCAGGACTAAAAAGATCGAAATAATCGACAAGGCAATGAATTCCGATCCGCTTATCAGGATACAGTATTCAGCAAAGAAAGCCGGCATATCCAACTCCTGGAAGAAATGGATAGGGGAGATACAGGGACTTGAAAAAATGAATACAATAGGCAAAAAACAGGCATTTGAAGATGAAATAACAAAATGGATAAATGGTGATAAATCCAGGAGCACAAAATATGGTGATATACTTCCATCCTACAGGGAATTATATACCAGCCTCAAAGACTATACATTGGTCAACAGCTTTACAAATGAAGTCTTCAATGGGGTTGAGGCTTTCAGCATTGCCCGGGATACATGGGAGCTGGCTGGTCTGTTTGAAAATGACAAACCCGCCGACAGTGAAACTGTTCAGAATGTAAAAGAACGTTTGACAGAAGCCTCCCGGCAGTTTTTCAAGGATTACAACAAAGCGACTGATCAAAACCTGTTTGTTGATCTAATGAAGATTTACGGTGAATCGCTTGATGCAAAAAGTCTGGCTCCGGGTTATATAAGGATGAAAGATCAATGTAAAGGAAATTTTTCAGAGATTGCTGCGAAAATTTTTAACAAGTCGGTTTTTGCTGATGAGCAAAAATATGCTTCATTCATCAAAGGATTCAACAAATCGTCTGTTAAAAAGTTAAATAAGGATCCTTTTTACTCTCTTTCAGCTGATGCAGGGAAATTCCTGTCGGAAAAGGTAAGGCCAGAGCTTTCCAGACTTAACGCAGAGCTTCAGAAGCTTAATAAAAGGTATATGAAAGCCCAGATGGAATTTCAAAGCGATAAAGTCTTTTATTCTGATGCCAATTCGACGCTGAGGGTTGCTTTCGGTTCAATACAGGGATACAATTCAAGAGATGCTGTTTACTTCAAACCTGTTTCGACTCTGAAAGGAATAATTGAGAAAGATAATCCCGAAATCTATGATTATGATGTTCCCGATAAGTTAAAGGAATTATATGCCAGACGCGATTACGGACGTTACGCTCAGGATGGTGAGATGCCTGTATGTTTTATAGCAAATAATCATACAACAGGGGGAAATTCAGGCAGTCCTGTAATAAATGCAGAAGGCTATCTGATCGGCATCAATTTCGACAGGGCATGGGAAGGTGTCGCCAGTGATATGGCTTTTAACCCTGATCAGAGCCGTAATATAAGTCTTGATATAAGATATGCCCTGTTTATTATCGACAAGTTTGCAGGAGCAGGATATCTGTTGAATGAGATGACGATCGTGGAATAACTCCGGATTAAGCGGCCGGGGGATGAATAAAGCAGAGTTAAGGTAAAATCTTTAGTATGATTTGATCTTCTTCAGCTTATCGGCAAACACCTGGTAAACAGCTTCCTGTTCAAAAACCTGCTCCCTGACTTTTTCCTGCATTCTTTCATTCCTGGGAATGTCGCCGGTTGCCTGGTTTATACTCGAGTCTGATTTGTTGATCTTTTTCTCAGAAGATTCTAATGAATTCTGAGCTTTCTTTTTTCTCTTTTCAAGATCCTTGATCTCTTGAGCTTTTTCTTTCTTGGCAGGACCCTCTTCCATTGTGGACAGCAGGCTATTCTGTTCTATGATGGCCGCGTTCACGACGTTCAGTTCATTATTCATGAGCGCGATATTCTGTTTTTCAGTGTCAATTCTGCTGTTGTCTGACTGAACTCCTTTCTGCATTTTAGATTTACTATTCTCAAGCGAGGATAATTCTTTCTGCAGATCACGAAGCTTTTTTTCTTCTGTATCAGCCTGCCCTTTTGCTACTTCAATGTATTGGGTTTTAGCAAATTCTTTAAGAAGATCTTGTGCTTTTGCGTACTCAGGTTCCCCTGATGACCTTTCAATGTAATGATCCTTTTTTGTTTCAAATGATGCAAATAGCTGTAGCATTGAATCGAGCTTTATAAGCTTGCTGTAGACATTAATCGGGGTTGGGCTTATAGCTTTTATTTTTGCTCCGAATATCGACATTTCCCCGTTCTCGGTTACAACTTTCGATTTTGTTCCGGACTGGAGATAACTGATCCATTTTTTCATTGCATTTTCGTAGTTGGCTTCCGGTATTGTAACCGATATGCCTGGTAACACGCTCTTCCCTATTTGAAGAGAGTCGTCAGAGATATTGATAGGTTTCTGAGCATTAATTCCGAGAAATGGAACTAATGCCAAAATAACAAGAGTAAACTTTAATTTCATAGTAACAGCTTTTTAAATTTGGAATGATCTGTCTTAAGATACAAATAATTACATTAACAGATATATTTACAACAAAGATACGAAATATCAAGAATAGAACCAATTGCATTTGATTATTTTAGGCAGGTAATTTTGATAAGTTTAGCGAGTTCATATTGTTTCAATTCATGCAGATGAATGGCTGCGAAATGACTAAAACTGGATAAAATATTTTTTTTCATTCTAACCTGATTAATTCATAAAAATGAATTAATCACCCTGAGGGCTGACTAAGTAATTGTATTTCAATTATTTGACAGGGTTAACCTTAACATTGAAAATAATAATGTCTCATTTATCAATAATGCATATTACTTTGATTTTCAATCGTCAACACATCGTATGAAAAATTCTGTGAATTTTTCAGGCTAAATAGTATCAAATTTTATTACCTTTCAGCAGATAATCTGAACAAATGATCAGGATAATTGCAGATGATAAAATTCCTTTTTTGAAAGGTGTTCTTGAGCCTTATGCCAAGGTTACTTATTTGCCTGGAAATCAGATTAACAGAAATTCAATATCGGGAACTGATGCTTTACTTGTCAGGACCAGGACCAAATGTGACCGCGAATTGCTTTCGGGTACTCCGGTGAAATTCATTGGTACTGCCACCATCGGATTTGATCATATTGATACTGAATTCTGTGAGAAAAATGATATTAAATGGACCAATGCACCAGGATGCAATTCATCTTCAGTACAGCAATATATTGCTTCCGCACTGCTGCGGATTTCGGGTGAGTCAGAATTCAGCCTGAAGGGAAAGACTCTCGGCATTATCGGAGTTGGGAATGTGGGCTCAAAGGTTCAGAATCTGGCTAACGCCCTTGGAATGAATGTTGTCCTGAATGACCCTCCACGGGCGAGGAACGAAAGGAAAAAGATCTTTTCCAGCCTTGATCACCTTTTTAATGAATCTGATATTATTACATTGCACGTTCCGCTCAATATGGACGGTCAGGACAAAACATACCACCTCGTCGGAAGCGAAGCCTTTAAAAAGATTAAAAAAGGAAGCTGGTTCATAAATTCATCAAGGGGAGAGGTTGTGGAGACTGAAGCACTGAAAGATGCTCTTGGAGGCGAAAAGCTGGCAGGTGCAGTATTGGATGTTTGGGAGAGGGAGCCTGAGATTGATATACCGCTTATGCACATGTCATTCCTTGCAACTCCGCATATCGCAGGGTACTCAACCGATGGAAAAGCAAATGGGACTTCAGTTATTGTGAAGAAGCTCTGCGAATTATTCGATATCCCGCTGGTTGACTGGTATCCCTCTGAAATTCCCGTTCCATCTGAACCTGTGCTGACTATCGATTGTAACGGAAAAAGCACCGGGGAAATTTTAAGAAGGGCGGTTTTTCATACCTATAATATTGCTGAAGACGATGTCCGGCTGAGATTCGATCCCTCGCGTTTCGAAAAGGCGAGAGAAAACTACCCTGTCAGACGAGAATTCTCATGCTACACTATTGACCTTATAGACGGGAATGAAGAAATTGCAAAACTCCTTAAATCTTTAGGATTTAAAGTCGCAATATAAATTATTCTGCAATCACCAGTTCGGCAGCTGCTGCATATTCCTTGACCTGGAATACAAATGCCTGAAGCCTCGTATCGAGCGAAACAGTATCCTGTCCGTCGTATGCGATATTTATATAAGGAATGTTATTATGATCTTTCCTGAAAGAATCGCTTAATGAGGCCACAAGGGTTCCGGGCATACATGTGAAAGGAAGAATTGCGGCAAATCCGGATACCCCTCTCTTTGTAAGCGCGACCGAAGTACCCATTGCTATTGGCGGATCACCATCATAGAATTCATTCACATAAGTGTTGCATAGCTTAAGCATATCATGAAGCGATACATCTTTTTCGTGATCGGTAAGTTTCTTGATCCCCCTAAGTAATGAATTTGCTATTACATCCTGTCCGATTCCCTGGATCTTGGATTTGATAATGCCTTTAGTATCGTTTTTCCAGCGGCTGTCGCGGGTGAAACGATGTGTTGAATAATATATCCATTCAGAGAATGGTCCGATAACTACTTCTACTCCAAGATCTTCCAGTCTGTTGGCAATATTACCGTTGCAGCCTGAATTATCGCGCATGAAGATTTCCCCGATTATAGCCACTACCGGCTTTCTTACACTCTTGTCAACTTTTATTGCCATAAAATCTGAAGCTATTTCTGTCAGCACTTTACGAAGACCTTTAGCTCCCTTTTCAATGCATCGTTCCAACCTGTGAAGAGAATCTTCATAGAGCCGGTCAGTATCACCCTTGTTGATCTCGTATGGCCTTGTTTCCCTGTAAATCTTCCGCAAATAATCAGCAACAACAAACCCTTTCCAGGCATTGATTCTGAATTTTTGGCCATGCTCCCCGGCGACATCTTCATAAGATGTGTCATTTGAGGGTGTTACTAATTCTGCATCTGCATAGCCCAGACGGTCAAACAGGATCCTGTGAAAATGGTTATACTGCCCAAACCTGCACGGACCGTTATGATCAGGCATGAAAAAGCTCATTTTTGAAGGATCTGCCCCGGGTTCCTGTAATTTTTTTATGAAGCTTCCGGTGGTGCAGATCATCGGGAAGCACTCCTTTGAAGAGGTGTACTTTCTTCCAATAGCGAGTTCCTCTTCAGTCTGCTTTGGCAGGCTTTCTGACGGAACACCTATGCTCCTTGCCGCTGCTGCAAGCATATAACCACCGTCGTTCATATAAGGAAAATAGAGTATCCTGTTTTTTGGAGGAGATGACGGGCTTGGACGGGGTCTGAATATGGTGACATCTTTTTTTGCATTTTGCTCAGACCCTTTCAGGCTGTCGAGAAAGGCTTCAATTCGCGTTACCATGCCCGCATCAGCCGAATGTTCATCGATCTCAAGATGCAGGAAGGGTTTGGCTTTCAGCTCTTCAGTGACATAATGCCAAATGAAGGAATCGGGTCCGCATCGGAAATTGCTCAGGTAAACTGCATATAACCCCTCTGTTTTTGCCACATGCTGGGCAGCAGCAATGATTTTTTGCCCGTTGGGCCAGTACATATTCCTGTAATTTTCAAATATGTTGTAAGGCGTCAGATCAAGCATGTCCACAGGTATCGGCATCACATTCTGGGTGATAAGCTTATCAACCAGCCCCAGATTAAGATGCTGATCGGTGCTGTTATATGGTTTTCCCAGTAATACAACGGGTCTGCAATTTTCAGGGATATTGCTGAGAACCTCTTTACCATAATCCACCAGATTCTTTTCGAATGATTCCTGAACTTCGTCAGCTTTGTAAATTGCTTTTTTGATTTCTACTTTCCCTATTCCGAATTTTTCATTGAAGTAAGAAGTCATCTCTTTCACGAGGGCACGCTCAAAAAATCTGAAATGAAGTGTTGGGATCAGTAGTTTTGATTCATCAATTTTCCCTTTGAGCGCCGCCCTGACCATAAAGGGATAAGTTTGAATCCATGGGCAGTTGCAGTTGAAAGTTTTATTACCTTCACGGAACTTGCCATTTACGATAAAAGGCAAAAAGATGTAATCAACTCCCTTATCCATCAGGTCAATAACATGGCCGTGCATCAGTTCGACAGGCAGGCATGTTTCCGTTGTAATTGTCTCTATTGACTGGTTGACAAGTGCTTTGTCTGATTCTCTTGAAAGGACTACTCTGAATCCTAACTCTTCAAAAAAGGTACGCCAGAAAGGAAACTGCTGATAGAATA
>JBBSAP010000057.1:0-21426 GCA_038252165.1 Bacteroidales bacterium
CACCCGAACAAAATGAATTGTCATTCCGAATGGATCCCGCTTCAGCGGGAGTAATGAGGAATCTCCCCTCACATAGAAAAATCAAAGAGCTTATGTGAATTATTTCAGATACTCATTAAAATTTATATGCGTTGACCCTGCTGATACATTATGATATGAAATAATTCCGGATATTTTCTTTTATATTTGTAACCCTAAAAGGGTACCTGCTTATAATCTGTTTTAATCAATGCCGAAAAAATACTCCCTCGAAAAAGATAAGATAAAAGTAATATTGCTTGAAGGAATTCACAATAGCGCAGCAGACTTTTTCAAATCAAACGGATATAATAATATCGAATCCTTTCCCAATGCGCTTGATGATTTGCTTCTCAAAGAGAAGATAAAAAGTGCAAATATTATTGGTATCCGTTCCCGGACCCAGCTTACAAAAGAGATTTTGAGTCATGCCGGTAAGCTTCTGGCTGTCGGATGCTTCAGTATTGGCACCAACCAGGTAGATGGTCATGCTGCAAGGCTGATGGGGATACCTGTCTTCAACGCTCCTTTTTCCAATACCCGTTCTGTTGCTGAACTTGTTATCGCTGAGGCAATCCTTCTCATGCGAAATATCCCGGTTAAGAATGCAGCTGCTCACAGGGGTAAATGGCTGAAATCTGCAACAAATTGTTTCGAAATGCGTGATAAAAACCTCGGAATTGTAGGTTACGGACATATTGGATCACAAGTTTCAATTCTTGCCGAAGCGCTCGGGATGAACGTTTATTACTACGACATTGTCAAGAAACTAAGCCTCGGGAAAGCAGGTGCCTGCTCATCTCTTGAAGAACTTCTTTCAGTTTCTCATGTTGTTACACTGCATGTTCCGGAAACTCCTCTTACGATGAATATGATAAGTGATAATGAGTTCTCATTAATGAGAAAGGGAGCTTGCCTTGTTAATGCATCAAGAGGATCCGTAGTAAATATTCAGGCATTGACAGGTGCACTGAAATCAGGACATCTCCTGGGTGCCGCCCTCGATGTATTTCCTGATGAGCCGGCTTCAAACGGCGAGCCGTTTATTTCAGAACTTCAGCAATTCGATAATGTGATCTTATCGCCGCATGTTGGCGGCAGTACAGTTGAAGCGCAGGAAAATATAGGGACGGAAGTTGCTGAAAAGCTGGTAAAATACAGCGATACCGGAGCAACTATCGGAGCAACCAATTTTGTTCAGATCTCCCTTCAACCAAACAACAATGCCCAGAGGTTTCTTCATATCCATAAAAATGAACCCGGTATCCTGAAAGAGGTTAACTACGTTTTTACTTCAAAGGGAATTAATATTGCAGGAGAGTATCTCCAGACAGACCCTGAAATAGGATATGTAATCGTTGATACTGAAAGCTGTCTTGGTTCAGCAATACTGGATGAACTTAAAGCTATTGTGGGGACCATCAGGGTAAGGATGCTGTATTAAAAAAGAGCCGCGACGATTAATTACTGCACGATTATCTTCATTTACAGTACCGTTCCCGGTTGTCTGGCATAATTATATATTTAATCGGACCTTCTCAAATTGTTTTTACAGTTTTTCTTGTATTATTGAACCTTTAAAGGTTCAGTTGTGCTGAAGAATAATATGGTACAGAAAGGATCGCCTCTGGCACTGGGTAACGAGAATGTATGGAGTTTGCTCTTGCAATACGCCATACCGTCGGTAATTGCCATGACAGCCATGTCGCTTTATAATATTACCGACAGCATTTTTATTGGTCATGGAGTCGGAGCATTGGCAATATCAGGCCTTGCTATCTCATTCCCTTTGATGAATCTTTCAGCAGCCTTTGGTACGCTGGTAGGGGTCGGTGCTTCAGCGCTTATGTCACTCCGTTTGGGACAGAAGGACTATAGCACGGCAAATAAAATACTGGGCAATGTTCTGGTATTGAATCTGATCCTGGGATTGTCCTACACTATTTTTGTCCTTCTTTTTCTTGATCAGATTCTCATATTTTTCGGGGCAAGTTCTGAGACTCTGCCCTATGCCCGCGACTTTATGACGATAATAACGCTTGGCAATGTAGTAACTCATATGTATTTCGGATTAAATGCATTAATGCGTTCAACAGGTAATCCGAAAAGATCAATGTATGCTACAATCCTATCAGTTATCATTAATGTAATACTCGCCCCGCTCTTCATTTTTGGGTTTAAATGGGGTATTCGCGGCGCTGCCCTTGCAACAGTCATTGCTCAGACATCTATGCTGATATGGCAGCTCAGTTATTTCGGGAACAGGCATAATTATATTCATTTCCAGAAAGGGTCTTTCAGGCTAAATCGCAAAATTGTAAAAGATTCTATGTCTATCGGGCTGGCTCCTTTCCTTATGAATACTGCAGGAAGCATTATTATTATTGTTATTAATCAAAACCTCATTAAATATGGAGGAGATCTTGCTGTCGGTGCTTTCGGAATAATAAACCGGGTGGCCGCTCTTTTTGCTATGGTAGTTTTTGGATTGAACCAGGGGATGCAACCTATTGCGGGTTATAACTTTGGCGCAAATCAATTCGACAGAGTAAACACAGTGCTGAAATTAACAATTTTACTGGCCTCAGCTGTTATGATGGTTGGTTTTCTGATAAGTGAAATCTTTCCGCACGCTGTGGCATCGGCTTTTACTACGGAGGAAGATTTGATTGACATAGTTGTTCCCGGTTTACGTATTGTCATGATATTTTTCCCTATTGTAGGTTTTCAGATGGTCGCCTCCACTTTCTTCCAAAGTATAGGTATGGCAGGCAAGGCTATATTTATGTCATTAACCCGTCAGGTTCTGTTTCTGTTGCCCTGCCTGTTGATATTGCCCTCATTTTTCGGGATAAAGGGAGTTTGGTACAGCATGCCCGCGGCTGACCTGCTGGCAAGTATAATAGCTGGGTATTTGCTTATATCACAATACCGTAAATCATATATAAAGCAGTAAATTTGACATAATTTAAGTGATTCGTACATGATGAAAGATTATGTTATTACCATTGGACGACAGCTTGGAAGTGGCGGCCGGATAATAGGGGAGAAGCTGGCTGCTAAGCTTGGCATATCTTTTTATGATAAGGAGCTGATTCAGATTGCCGCGCAGGAAAGCGGACTTGGGAAAGAGTATTTTGAACAGGCTGATGAGAAGAAAAGCTACTCTGTCTTCGGAGGATTTTTTGGTTTGCGTGGAACCATAGCAGAGGTACCCTTCTCAACTTATTATCTGAACAATGAAACATTGTTCAAGATACAAAGCGATGTCATCCGAAAGCTTGCGGAAAAGGGATCATGCCTGTTTGTAGGGCGATGTGCCGATTATGTTCTTGCTGATAACCCGCTTTGCCTGAATGTATTTATAATTGCGGATATGAAAGACCGTATAAAGCGGATTGCCGAAGTACAAAAGATTTCGGCTGAAAAGGCCGGGGATTTTATTGGAAAGGCCGATAAAAAAAGGGCAGGGTATTATAACTATTTCAGCAGCAAAGTCTGGGGAGCGACCGAATCATATCATTTATGCATCAATTCCTCTGTTCTCGGAATTGATGAGACAGTGAACCTGATACATCAGTTTTCTTCTAAACGATTTGGTCTGTAGCTGAAATTCTTAAGTACTTTTTTGCAAATTCATGACTCCCCTTTTCTTAGCCATAGTTAAAGGTCATTGTGTTAATTCAAGAGTATAGTCAAGTTTTAAATTTGACTTAAGGAATTCCGCGATCTTAATTGCTCTGCTGCAGTCGGTGTTTATCAGTCTGACTACACCTTTATCTGAATGAAAAAAGATATCAAAAGATTTAAAACTGTAGTTTACCGGCAGAACTGATCTGTAATAACCGGTTCCTTTTTTGTTTTGTTGTTTAATGTAAATCCGGTCACAATTATTAGGGATTTTTATACTTTCGTTTGAAAGAGGTATGCCTAAAAACCCTGATTCCTTAATTAAAATGCCTGGTTTGTCATCAATAATTATTTTTGATCTGAATGAGACTAATACCAGTCCGATAAATACCAATGCAACTGAAGACACAAAATCATCCATGTGATTTTCTTTTTTTCCGGAACTTAGATTTACAATCAGTAAAACAAATGCCAGTATTATTATGGCATATCCTGCAAGGATCAACGGCCTCGGGAACAGGTTATATGAATAGTTTTTCATTTTCCTCATTTTCGGGCGGAGCAACCACAAGAACATCATGACCATTTTTCATAAATCCTGTTGCCAGAGCGATCATTGGCTGGACATCGCCCCTGGTACCAAGTATGACACATGCAATTTTCATCAGAAGAATATTAATTAAGGTTGAATATCAATTCTGACATCTGTTGATTTATTGTAATTCAGTGAGTATTCCTTAAAAATAAAGCCTCCTTTTTGAAATTTGACAGGATAGATACCATATTCCAAAGGACCCAGTCTGAACTCTATATCGTACGGGCAGACACAATTAGCCAGGGAGCTTTCTTCGGTTTCATTGACAGAAATTGTATCTGCTTTAATTTCTATTGAAACAGTTATTTTCCCGGGTTCACAATTAAGAATTGAATTGATATGGCTGAAGTGAAGGTAATAATCATCAACAGTTTTAATTGCAATATATTCCGGGTCAGCGGCCGTTGAACTTTCTCCCTTTGTTTTGCATTCACTTACTGACAATTTATCAATAGCAAGAGGATCATCGGGGAATTCTTTCTTACAGGATGTAAGAGCAATGGCAATAAACAGAAGAGAATAAAAAATTTTATGTTTCATTGTATTTCAGAATATTAGGTTAATTTTTTAGTCTGGTTTTGATCTTTTTATATAAATCAACTGTAGCTACAGGATCTTTAAAATTAAGATACAGATCAGTATCGTCAGTTTTGATATGAATATACGGAGGTATCCCTTCTTTAACAAATAGTTTGACTTTAGTCTGGTTCTGTAACTTAAAATTTCCTTTTAATGTATTTCCCAAAGCATATCCGTTTGTTCTTGCTTTGATCTTTGGTAAAGTAAATATTGTATCGATGCGGATTATCTTTGAATAGTCGACAGACAGGCCATACATGCCATTTATAGTAAAGGCTGAATCAGAGAAATCATACTTTGTTTCCTTCCTGCCTGATACTATAAGAATTATTGGCACGATCAGTCCTGCCAGGATAATTGAAGCAAGAATATAGTAACCAAAACTGTTTGAAGATTCAAAAGCTTCATCATAAGCAGATCCCGAACCTGGCTTGCTTAATAATTTATTTATTAATTCTGCTACTTCTTCAGGTTTGTCTGTACCTATCCGGATTTTTGACTTTTTGTTTTTGAAAGTCAGTTCAATCGCAAATCGTCCCGATACATTGTAGAGCCAACCGCCCGGTATCAGCCGGATACCGATCCCGTATAATAGAGAATTCTTAACAGGCCTGCAGCCTTCAATATCTTTGAGGGCGAACTTCTTTTTTACCAATCCGGTACCTAGTTTGAAAGCAACATGCGAATTGTCTATTTCAATTGTCAGTTTATAGAAGATCAGCAGGCATACCAGGATAGTCACTATAACAAATATCAGTATCATTGCCGGCATTGAATCATCAAACCCGGTAAGTATCAGCATGATAAATAAAAAGATGAGTATTGGAAGCATCACCGCTACCGAAAATGTACCAAACTGGGTGTACGTTTTTGATGTCATGGGTTTAATATTCAGTTTAAAAGTATGAATATTATGTGTTTATTGAAGACCGTTTAATCCGGTCTGCTATTTCAATTTTTCCGCCAGCATTTCTTCAATTTTCCTGAATTCTTCCGGAGTATATCCCATGCTCTGGAAGATGATCCTTCCATCTTTCCCGATAATTACGTTTCTTGGGATAAATTGTGTTGCATAAAGCCCGTAAATCTTCCTTCCCGGATCCGGAGCGAATGGCATTGTGAATTTCTTGCTTTTTACAAAATTACTCACTTCGGTTTCATTGTGCTGGCGACCCAGAATTATCAACTGAAAATTACCGTTGTTTTTGTACTTGTCCCAGATATTTTTTTGTAATACAGGCAGTTCAGCGTTGCATGGACCGCACCATGTTGCAAAGAAATTGATCATAACGATCTTACCTTGCAGCTTGCTTATATCTATTGTCTTGCCGTCAATAGTCGTACAGGTGAAACCAGGTGCTTTGTCACCAATCCTTATCAGTGTTGTGGTGTCAGTCTGCGCAGCAGCAATTGTAACTGCAGTTAAACATGCAAATAGTGTGATTAATTCTTTTTTCATTTTTTGAGGCTTATTCGTTTAGAAGAGTTAAGTATACAGAATTTTCTTATAAGGCTGTAAGCTTTTTTATGATTACTAATGTCAGGCTACAGGCAGGAACTTATTATAATTCTTAATCGCATCTGATTTTACTTTGGAGGCCCGTTTTTCAGATATTCCACCCGTTTCTCAATTTTCTCAATATAAGTTGGAGGAAACTTCATTTTTGAACTTTTCCGGGTATTCAGAAATCTCTGATAATAGGTAATTGCTCTCTCTTTATTATTTAATTTTTCATCATAGATATTTGCAATTATCATGTTGATATTTGGATCGGAATTAATCGCATATGCCTTAAGATAGCTGGCTATTGCATCCTTGTAGCTGCCATTATCTCTTTGTGAATCAGCACACAGGAAATGCGTCAAACCCACTTGTGAATATATAGGCCTGAGAAGGTCCTGAACTTTTTTATAATAATAGATACTGTTCTTCATATCCTTTATCTTATAATAACATTGTCCCAGGAAGCTGCATGTCTCATAATCGGCAGAATCAACCTTATATGCCAGCAGAAGATACCTGATAGCTTCTTTTGGCTGGAGGTTGTAGCTATAGCCGATGCCAGTTCTTTTCAAATATAATTTGGAAGAATCTCCCGATGCCAGCAGCACCAGATAATCATCCATTGCACGTTTTGTGTAGTTTTTTGAATAATTGATCTGGGCCCGTCTGACATAAAGATCCATATCGGTAGAATCTATCTCAATTCCCCTTGTAAGAATTTGTATGGCTGTGTCAGGATTCATCGTGGATGCATAGAGGAAAGAGAGATTTTTTATAGCTGACAGATTTGTATTATTTATTGACAAAGACTTGTTATACAAATCAATAGCATCGTCGAAATAGCCACTCTTTAAATAAGCGAAAGCTGTTTTATCGAGATAAACGCAATTGGTCGAGTCTTTCGCTAAAAACCTGTTATAGACGTTTAATGCATCACCATATTTCCCTGACTGCATGTAAATGCTGGATAAGTAGTAAGCATACAGCCATTTAGTGGAATCCAGAGAGTTAAGGTTAATCAGCAAAGGTTCAGCCAGACTGAATTTGCCCTGGGAATAGTATGCTTTTGCCAGCGAGAAATTATAAACTCTGCTTTCAGGTTTAAGCCTGGATGCTTTATAATAACAATTGAGTGACTGTTCCTCATCAAGAGTGTTTTGGTAAGCAATGCCCAATTTGTAATAAATATCCGGATTTAAACTGTCAGAACTCAGTATAAGTTTGCAGGTATCAATCGCTTTCTCATAGTCTCCCCGCACAAGCATCAGGTCAATTCCTGAATTTTTTGATGCGTTCTGCGACATCAATTGATTGATCAGGAAGAAGATGCAAACCGGAAGAAGGTATAGTTTTTTCATCAGAATATAATTTAGTTTATAATGGTCTGATAGAACCACATATGATTGAAAATAAATTATTTCACTTGTGTTTATGATTTGGATCAATTATGTGGGTTTCATGTCTTTTAATTTCATTTACGTCAAATTTATAACGAAAATAGTAGTTATGCAAGCACTCTGCCCCAGGAATATAAATTAACAATCACTATCTTTAACGGGAAGACTGTTTATATCACATTACAATGAATATTCAAAAATATGAAGGGCTTGTTGCTGCTCCCTTCACCCCGATGGATAAAGACGGCAACATTAATTACGATATGATAAAACCTTATTATGACTTTCTTGAAAAGAACGGGGTCATTGGGGCATTTATCAATGGATCGACTGGTGAAGGTGCTTCATTAACACAAAAAGAAAAACAGCTTCAGGCAGAAAAATGGGCTGGATGCCTCAGGTCGGGAGGGAGGGTCCGTGTTATTAATCTTGTCGGGGGGACTTCTTACAGTGAGTGCATTGAAAATGCTGTTTTCTCTTCTGAAATCGGGATCTCAGCCATAGCCGTTCTTGCTCCATATTACTTCAAGCCTGTTGATGCCGATCATCTGGTCGATTTTGTCGCAAGGATAGGTGAATCAGTTCCGCAGATGCCTGTTTATTTTTATCATATCCCTTCACTTACAGGGGTTTATATGCCAATGTTATCATTTCTGGAAAAAATCACATCAAGACTTCCAAATTTTACCGGAATCAAATATACCCATGAGGACTTTGTGGATTTTCTTTCATGCCTTAATTTCAGGAATGGCGCTTTTGACCTTCTCTGGGGAAAAGATGAATGCCTTCTCCCTGCACTGTCTCTCGGATGCAAAGGTGGTGTTGGGAGTACATATAATTATGCCGCACCGCTTTATCACGACCTTATAAGGGCATTCAATGAAGGATATCTGGCGGAAGCAAGGCGGCTGCAGCAAATTTCCATAAATATGATCGGGGTGTTTGGAAAATACGGAGGGATAGCAACAGGCAAGGCATATATGAAATATACCGGCCTCGACTGCGGAGCGTTCAGATCACCTTTAAGAAATGTAACCGGAGAAATGTATGAAAAATTTGTAAATGATGTCAGGGATCTGGAAATGGATCATTGGTTTTCAAAAAGATGATGTTAAAACGCAATGCATTGCATGGCGGTAGATATGCAATGCATTACGTTTATACGGTCCGGTGTTTCATTAATTCATCATAATTGTCATTCCGCCGCCACCGCTGTTTCCAAATCGCGGGTTAACAACATTGTTATATATCGACCCGAAAGTATAGGTGAATCCGAAGCTGGTAAAATACTGATACTGACTGGCTATCTCTTTCCTCTGCAATAAAATCTCATCATAGGTAAGATCCTGCTTAACAAGACTCAGCTGGTCATGAATCAGTGATGCCCCTCCGCCGAAATTAACATTTAATCCCTTGGCAACCCTCAAACTCAGATACCCGTTAAATGACAAATTATTTTTTGACCAGTCATGTAGATAGTTACTGTATCCCAGAGTGAAATCGATCGATCCCCATTTCTGCACAACTTCGTAGGAAGCAGAAAGTGAATGAAGCCAGAGGTTTTCCTTTATCTGGTCATAAATAGTTGAGTCGGTATAATGGACGAGACTGATTCCTGCCGAATACAAAATTCTTAATTGCCTCCTGGTCGATTCTGAATATGGGAATAGATCATATTCTATGCCCGGCATGAGATTAAAATATAACTTTTTATTACTGTAACTTGTTGATCCTAAAGTTGTAGAGCCTCCATAGGACCAATGGTCCGAAATACTTTTTACAATAAGGGCAGAAAGGTATTTTGAATTGGAACTGCTCTTTACAATATCCTCTCCAATAATATATTTTGAATTGTCTGTGTAATACCGCGCATTAATATTTATTTTCCAGTCTTCCGTGATCCTGCTTCCCGAAATATTTCCTGAAAGATATTTGGAATTATACGTTTTCCGTCCATTGAGGAAACCATTAAAAGAACCCTTAAAAACCCAGCTGTTCCATTTATCAGTCGAAACGGTTTCAGATAACGGCTCACTGAAAGAAATGCTCATATATTTTGCAAGCGGGGTTTTGGCAACATAGCGCATCAGGCCCATTTTCAAAGTATTGACCATCTTCTGCCTGTACCCTTCAGTGGTTTCATCCGGCGTGGTAAGGAAGACTAATGTGTCGCGCATGCCTGCATACTCGTGCTGACCGACCAAAAAACAAGTGTTTTCATATCCTCCCGAACCAGTTCTCTGCCTCGTGGGAATTATATATACACCCGCATCCCTGATATCCCTGACATAATTAACATAAGGGATTTCCCTGTGAATATAATCAGTGTATCCTTCAAAGACATAATCGGAACTTTCCATAAATACATTGATTGCATCTTTGCGTAATGTATCAGATTTTGAAGGTGATTCCTGTGAATATCCCCTGAGAAATGGTAGTAATAGCATAACAATAAGAAGAAATCTTTTCATGGCAAATACTAAGGTTAGTTAAAAATGACTATGAAATTAAGTGAATAAGCGGATCTTACGATAAAAATTCAGAGGTTTAACAAAATATTAACTTTTTATAAAAAATCCGGCACCCACTAATGGATACCGGATTGTCATGAAGATATCAGGAATGAAAAACAAGTAACTTCTACTATTGGTCCCTTTCTGCATTATCAGTTCTTCTAATGCCATCTTTAGTCATAATCCAGCGATTATCTCCGCTGTCGGATCGAACCATTTCTTTGTCCTCTCCCTCCAATCTCCAGTTCCACTTATCGTTGTAGTAATGCTGTCTGCGGAACATGTTCTCCGTAGTTTTATCAAAATGGACTTCAGTTCCTTCCGGAATGTACAGGTTCACTCTTACATCATCAAAAGACCATTTGGTATTTGCCGGGATAGTGAAATACTCATCAATGAAAATGGTATCACCAGAGATTTTGTAGTTATAAAGTAAATCTTCAGCTTTCCTTGAAGCGTCAACTCTGCTGCGGCCGGTTGAACGTTTTCTGATGTTTACCCTGACCGATTTATCATCGGAATTGTTTATAGAGAGGCCGGAACCAATGAATAATCCTTTATTATCATCAATAAAATAGACGTTATAATCCTCCTCGTCAAAAGAAATATCTTTATCATAATGAAGATCCGCCACTTTACGATCCGACAAAATATAAAGATTTGCCGGAGCCCTTTCAATAACCTCTTCCGATACTGTTTTACCAGTTTCAGCATAAGAGATGCCTTCATTAAACAGCAGGAGCGAAAGTGCAGCAACGCACACCACCCATATTACGAGTCCGACAAGGCTGAAAATCCCGTCTTTTGCCTTAAACCAGAAGATCATTTTTACACCCCAGTAGATAAGTGCCAGAAGAGGCATAAGGATTACAATGAAAGTGAGCACAAGTATCCATGGAGCAAGTGCAGGATTAACGATATAGTTCAGGAAGTCAGGTATATAGAAGAGATTTACACCGAAGGAATGTGTTGAGAAGTACCCCGGGTATTGGAAGAAGAAAACCATAATGAACGATACCAGAGTTAAGAATCCGCAAAGGACAAAAGTTATGCCTGCAAGGATCAGGAAGATACGGAGTATTATAAAAAGAACTTTCCCTATAGCCCTGAACACCTCGTTAAAGGCATTTCCGACACCCGATCCTACAGGTGCCAGGGCAGTTTGTGCCGGATCTCCTGATTGAGCTGACGGAAGTGCAATCCAGAGTGCAACATAGACAAATAATCCTATGCCGAAGAAGCAGGTAAAAATTATGAACAATAATCTTACCCATACAGCCTCTATATTGAGAAATGCACCAAGGCCCCCGCAGACTCCGCTGATTATCATGTCATCGGGGTTGCGATACAATTTTTTCGAGCTGGGTGTATGCGAGTATATTTTCCTTGTTTCAGTTGTTTCACTGCCTGCATCAAAGTCCTCAGGTTTGCCGATAATTGAAATCATCTCTTCAACATTCTCCCTTGAAATCACAGCTGCGGCTGCACCATGAGACTGGAAAATTTCGGCGATTCTTGATTCAATATCCTCAATCGTTTCAGCTCCACCGGATGTGTTTTTTAATCTGTCATCAAGATCCTGCAGATAGCGGCGTAGTATTTTATAAGCTTCCTCATCGATCTGGAAAAGTGTGCCGCCAAGATTTATTTTGATTGTTTTATCCATTTTTTTCTCAATTAAAAAGTTAATATCGGGTTACTTTGTCCTGATGAGGTTTACAGATTCAACAAGCTCATACCACGATTTATCAAGGTCAGCAAGATATTCCTTCCCTTCGGCGGTAAGTTCATAGTATTTTCTCGGAGGACCCTGTTGTGATTCTTCCCAGCGGTAGCTCAGAAGGCCGCCATTTTTTTGCCTCGTAAGAAGAGGATAAAGTGTTCCTTCAACAACGATCACCTTTGCCTCCTTCAGTTCCTTAATGATATCGCTTGCGTAGCAGGAATTCTTCGACAATACCGATAAAATGCAGTACTCGAGGATTCCCTTGCGCATCTGTGCTTTTGTATTTTCCAGATCCATATTTTTAAGTATTAGATTTTAAAGCTTCATATTCTTTCTTACGGTGTCAAACTCTTTTTTCACCGAATCCTTTATATTATGAATATTTACAGGATCACCCTTCATCTCGATCTTCTGTGCTGTTGTTTTTGCTTCAGGAAGAACAATATAAAGGATAAGATATATCAGGACTCCAAGACCTCCGGCCATTACCAGAGCAAAGAAGATCACACGGATTATCCAGGGTTCAATATCCCAGTAGGCACCCATGCCTGAACATACACCGCCAATTATTCTCTTGTCAGGGTCACGGTACATGCGGTGTGCCCCTGGTGTTGAGAATTTCTCCCTAGGAGAGGGTCCCTCGTTATCGGAAAAATCCTCCGGATTTCCCATTACAGAAATGACCTCCCTTACATCAGCAATATTTATTACCTGCTTGTAACCGGTCAGCTTCGAACGGAACAGCTCGGACATCCTGCTCTCGATGTCGGACAGGATTTCAGAGGAACTCTCTTCCCCGGCAAAGTGGAGCTCAAGATTCTTAAGATATCTCTTAAGTTCTGAATATGCATCTTCGTCGATATTGAAGGAGAAGCCTCCCAGATTTATACTTACTGTTATTTTCATAGAACCTTACGAATTTTACTACTATATAAACTATACAACCTTACAACGCAAAGATATATATATATTATTGTACTATGCAATACATAGTACTAAATATTTTATTCGACTTACTAAAATAGTTTGTAATAAAAAGATTATCAACAGTATAATAAAGCACAAATTTTTAATGTAAAATTGTGTAAGCATGGAGTTTTTGTGAAACGGTAGCACAAAAACTGATTTACACCTCATCCTCCGACTCCTTCTCCTTGATGAGAAGGAGAGGAAAAGCGTTACTTTTCAATATACTAGATTCTCTTCAAATTGGGAATAACCGGGGTAGTATCTATAACAGAAGAAGGATAAAAGATGAACTAAAAGACTCAGCAAGGGACTGAATGACTTTATTTAATGTCAAATTAAACCTTATGAAGTAATATATTTTACAAACTCAAATAATATGATATGGAATTATTTTAAATTTATAAATAAATGAAAATTTCAATCGCATGAAGGAATACAAAGATAATCTGACCTGGGCTGCTAAACCGGATATTTTTGTCAAGGCAAAAGAATTAAGGAAAGATATGACTGCGCCAGAGACAATTCTTTGGAAACGGTTAAGGGGTAGACAATTAAATGGAATGAAATTTAGACGGCAACATCCAATTGATATTTTTATAGCCGATTTTTATTGTCATGATGAGAAAATAATCGTTGAACTGGATGGAGGCATCCATGATACCCTTGAACAAATGGAACATGATGATGGACGCACATTTGAGCTTGAAGAAAAAGGTTTTAAAATTATTAGATTTCGCAATGAGGAGATAATAAACGAAATAGATAAGGTTTTAGCGAAAATCATTGAAGCAAGAAAATAACACCTTAATAGTCCCTCTCCTCAAGGAGAGGGATTTAGGGTGAGGTGCCCCCGGGAATTATATATCTCTCTTATCTGAAACCAGGATTATTATCTTTGATTTCAGATTATATATCTTAGTAAAAACATTTTCACCATGGCAAAACACTACAAATGGGGTATACTTGCTCCCGGCAAAATGGCAGCGAAATTCGCAAACGGGCTGAAGGTCCTTGAAAATGCCGATCTATATGCAGTTGGTTCGCGCGATATTGCACGGGCAGAGAAATTCGCACGTGATCATGGTTTTAAGAAATTCTACGGAAGTTACAAGGAACTTGCAGAAGACCCGGCTGTCGATGTGATATATATTGCTTCACCTCATTCGCAACATCATGACCAGACAATACTCTGCCTGAAAAATAAAAAAGCTGTTATCTGCGAAAAGGCTTTTGCCCTGAACAGCCTTGAAGCCGGGGAGATGATAATGGAAGCGCGGAATCAGAATGTTTTCCTGATGGAGGCTCTGTGGCCCCCTTTCCAACCTTTCTATAAAAAGGCAATTGAAATTCTGCGTTCTGGCGAATTGGGCAAAATAATCCATTTGCATGCTTACTTCTCATTTAATCCGCCATTTGATCCTGCCGATCGGAAATTCAACATTGCCCTTGGGGGAGGCTCGCTTCATGATATTGGCATTTACCCTGTAATTGATGCCTTGACATTCATAGGCGTTCCTGAAGAGGTCAAAGCCACTGCATTATTTGGCGAAACCGGATCCGAAGAGTCCCTGAGCGCCATCTTTAAGTACGGTAACAATGCCATGGCAACAATCTACAGCTCATTCAGGACAAACACCGGCATCGGATGCGATATTCTTTGTGAAAAAGGGAACCTTACCGTTTCGCGCGGACGTGATATGACCCAGAGGGTTATACTTGGACTGCTTGGCAGGGAAAAGGAAACCTTTGTTTTCAGTCCGCCCGCACTTGGATATCACTGGGAAGCCGAAGAGGTTATGAGATGCCTTGACGGAGGTCTGACTGAGAGTCCGGCTGTGCCACTTTCATTCAGTATGGACCTGTTGAAGACTCTTGACAATATCAGAAAAACAGCCGGTATTATTTTCCCTGGAAGGGATTAATCATTTGATGTAATGCAATTCATGTGCGTCAGGAAACATATTATATTTAATAACTGAACAACCGCACGACCGCAAGACAAATACCATGTCACAACGCGAAACTGATATTAAAACTGAAAGGGCATTTTTTATAAAGAGAATGCTGCTCAGTATGTTGATCCCCGGAGTTTTTATTTTTCTAATGTGGCTGGTAAAGATCATTGAAGTACTTTTTGATCTTGATCTTTCAAAATTTGGCATCTATCCTTTATCTCCGGAAGGCTTGCCGGGGATAATTTTTTCTCCTTTTATTCATGCAGATTTCGGACATCTGTTCAACAATTCTCTCCCTCTCTTTTTTCTGGGGACCGCCCTTTTTTACTTCTACTCGGAAATAGCAGTGAAGGTATCTCTCTGGACATACATGCTCACTGGTGTTCTGGTATGGCTGGCAGGCAGAAGTGCATGGCATATCGGAGCAAGCGGTTTGATTTACGGGTTGGCCTCTTTTCTCTTTTTCAGTGGTATTATCAGGAAATACTTAAGACTCGTGGCTCTATCCCTGCTGATCGTGTTTCTTTACGGATCAATGGTGTGGGGAATCTTCCCGAATATATACAAAGGAGTATCCTGGGAATCGCATATGCTTGGATTCATTTCCGGGATTATCCTTGCAGTTACCTACAGGAAGGAGGGACCTCAGCAACCGGTTTATGAATGGCTCGATGAAGAAGAGGATGAAGAAGTTAAAAATCCTTAATTTGGGCTGTCAAATAATTTGTGAACTATTGTAACTAAAATTATATTCTGATATTTACCCAAATGAAATTGGACGGTAAATACATCCCCGGAATATTATAAATTATGAAAAATTGCATAAAACTTATGCTGTTTCTGATAACGGCAATAATCATCCCCTCAAATATCATATCGCAGGAAAACAAATCTGTATCTGATACCACCAGGGCAAACGCTGTGAAGATATTCCTGGATTGCAATGACTGCGATATGAATTATACACGTCAGGAGATCCCCTACATTAATTACGTGAGGGATGTAAGTGAAGCAGAGGTATTTATTCTTGTAACACGGCAGGATGCCGGAAGCGGCGGAAGGCAGTTTACATTTACTTTTCTTGGACAGGGTAAATTCAAAGGACTTAATGATACTCTGACATTTACAAGCAGCCCTGATCAGACAAATACCGTGATCAGGGAAAAGCGGACAAATATGCTGAAGATGGGTCTTATGAGATACGTGGCAAAAACTCCTTTGTTTAACGAAATCGAAATAAACCATAATAAGGATCTTGAAACTGAAGAGGTTATCGATAGATGGAATAATTGGGTATTTGAACTCTCAACGGAACCACAGTATGAATCAGAAGAAGCAAATAAGCGGCTGGAACTGAGGAACTCTATAAATGTTAGTAAGATAACACCTGATATTAAGCTTGAAATCGAATTGGATCATTTCTTTAACCGGGAAAAGTTCATTGAAAACGTAAATACTGATTCGGCTATTACAAATACGTACACAACCAGTGCCCTTAGGGTCAATAATCTGTTTGTTAAAAGCCTGAGCGAACACTGGTCGGCCGGTTTAAGATGGGACCTGGGGTCATCAACCCGTGAAAACTTCAATTTAACGACTGACTTCCTGCCATCAATTGAGTATGACGTTTACCCTTATTCCGAAGCTACACACAGGCAGCTCCGGATTTTATACGGGGCTGGTTTACAGATAAACAACTATATCGATTCCACTGTTTTTAATAAAGCAAAAGAAACGCTCTATTTACAGAGGCTAAATATTGCATTCCAGATTCAAAAAAAATGGGGATCAATAAATCTTCTTTTAATCGGGTCAAATTATTTTCACGATTTGTCAAAAAACAGGATCGAATTGATGTCCTCTATGAATTTCAGAATTGTCAAAGGGTTATCACTTCAGATAAATGGAGGTATAGCCCATATAAATGATCAGCTGAATCTTAAAAAGGGAGATATCTCAGAAGCTGAAAGGCTCTTGCAGCTGAGAGAGCTTCAGACGAAATACCGGGTCATTGGAGGTATTGAACTCACATATACATTTGGCTCAATTTATAATAACATTGTTAATCCCCGGTTCAGCTCATCCCATTTCCATTTTTAAGATGCACGAACGTTTCAAATACAGGACCAGAGATGACCTTCAACGCAAGGCAAAGGAACTGGGATTTGACCTGCCTTATTCTGATGACATAACCTCATTGTTTCAGCCATATCAACTGGCTGGATTGTCAATAGCCAACCGTTTTGTGGTGCAGCCAATGGAGGGATACGATTCAGAAAATGATGGTTCCCCGTCTCGGCTTTCAATAAGACGTTACATGAGGTACGCTTCGGGAGGCAGCGGGATAATCTGGTATGAAGCTGTTTCGGTTATGCACGATGGACGTTCAAATCCCCACCAGCTTTGGATCAATAAGAAAAATTCTGATAATTATTCCCGATTGAACGATGATGTCAGAAAAAATGCGATGAAACAGGGAATCGATCCTTTTCTTGTTGTTCAGCTGACTCATTCAGGACGTTACAGCAAGCCGGAAGGAGTCGCAAAACCTCAGGTAGCGGCTCTTAATAAGCTCCTTGACAAGATTCAGCCCGGAATACTTACTGATGACGATCTGAAAAGAATCATGGACCAGTTCGTCGAATCATCGAAAGTGGCTTATAAATCGGGATTTAATGGAGTTGACATCAAAGCTTGCCATGGCTACCTGGTGGTTGAACTGTTGTCCGCAAAGACAAGGATGAACAGCATTTTCGGAGGAGAAGAGACAGACCGGAGATTCAGATTCCTTCTTGAAGTAATCGACAGGATAAAGTATGAAGTTCCGGAGATGGTTGTTACAACCCGCCTTGGTATCTCTGATCTTTACAGTGGTGGATTCGGTGTTGATGAAAAAGGAGAGCCGGACTTTACGGAGCCGCTTCTCCTGGTTGATCAGCTTAAATCGAGGGGTATCAGCCTAGTTAACATTACAATGGGAAGTCCTTATTTTAACCCTCATGTCAGCAGACCTTATGATAATCCTCTTCCGGGCCAGAAAAAGCCCGGAGAGCATCCCATAGAGGGTGTTATGAGAATGATAAACAGCACCGCATTATTTCAGGAAAGGTTTCCTAAAATAGCCATGGTTGGCTCAGCATGGTCTTTCTTACGACATTTTGCCCCCAGTGTGGGTGCCTCAGTCATAAGGAACGGACAGGCTTCATTCATGGGTTTCGGCAGGAATTCGTTTGCTTATCCCTCAATGCCGCTTGATCTTATGAAAAACGGGATAGCGGATCCCCGAAAAGCTTGTATAACATGCTCAGGTTGTACAAGGTTGATCAGGAGTCTCAGGCCTGGGGGATGCGTAATACACGACAAGGAAATTTATGGGAATGAATTAAAAAAACTGATTGCCGATGAGAAGTGAATCAATACAAATCGGAGGTTTTAATATAAAGTATTACACCCTTAATACCCTTATAATCGGCAGCGGCACCGCCTCGCTTAACTCAGCTGTCACACTGGACTCTCTTGGACAGAAGGACATAATAATTGCCACAACAAAATGGGGTGCAGGCACATCGAACAATGCGGGTTCGGATAAGCAGACATATTACAAACTCTCATTGTGCGGGAATGAACCTGATTCGGTAAGATCAATGGCGCAGGATCTCTTCAACGGCAAGTGCATGCATGGAGATATTGCTCTGTGCGAAGCTCAGGGCTCCGTTCAGGCTTTCATGAAACTTGTCGACCTTGGAGTTACTTTCCCTCGTGATAAATACGGTTCGTGGGTGGGATACAGGACAGATAATGATCCGAAGGCAAGAGCTACCTCGGCAGGACCTTATACGTCAAAGATGATGTTCACGGCTCTTTCTAAAGAAGTCAGGAAGCGGAAAATCAAGGTGCTTGACAACCACCATGTTGTTGAACTGTTGACTGATAAGGAAGGGACAAAGGTGATCGGAGCACTGGCCATTGACACCAGGGCTGAAAATCCCCATAACGCCTTTGTGCTTTTTAATTCAGTCAATATTATTTTGGGTACCGGCGGTCCGGGCGATATATACGAAGATAGCGTATATCCATTGTCCCAGACGGGTTCAATTGGAATGGCTTTCAGGGCCGGAGCCACCGGGCAGAACCTTACCGAATCGCAGTTTGGCATATCATCCCTGAAGTTCAGATGGAACCTGTCGGGAAGCTATCAGCAGGTAATGCCACGGTATATTTCAACAGACAGCCGTGGAAATGATGAAAAGGAATTCCTGAATGAGTATTTTCCGGATTATACAAGTCTGACAAAGGCAATTTTCATGAAGGGATATCAATGGCCTTTCGATTCTGCAAAAATATCAGGTTTTGGATCCTCGATGATCGACCTGCTGGTCTGCAGGGAAAAATCAGAAAAGGGCAGGAGGGTTTATATTGATTTCAGAAAAAATGTATCATGGAACGGCAATGATAAATTTCTTCCCGAAGAGCTGGATCTTGAGGTCAGGCATTACCTGGTCAATTCAGGTTCGATGCAAGGTACCCCGATTGACAGGCTGATTTCCATGAATTCACCGGCAGTCGGACTTTACAGACAGCATCATATTGATCTTGCGTCTGAGCCTATTGAAATAGGAGTCTGCGCACAGCACAGCAACGGCGGTCTGAAAGGCAATATCTGGTGGGAATCAGATGTCAGACACCTTTTTCCGGTTGGTGAGGTTAATGGATCCCATGGCGTTTACAGACCAGGAGGATCTGCGCTTAATTCAGGTCAGGTAGGGAGCAAAAGGGCTGCTGAATTTATAAGCCGCAAATATAATCTACCCGTACCGGCCATGTCTGAGTACCTGGCTGCAGCCTCTGATCATTTAACCCTGGTCCTTGATCAGGCTGACTTCTGGTTGTCATCAGGGGAGAAACAACCAAATAAAAAGGTTCTTGCTGAGATCCGTAAAAGAATGTCCGGTGCAGGAAGCATAATCCGTGACCGGGAAAAGGTTACCGGAGCTGCTGCTGAAGCCTCTTCTCTTCACATGGGTATTAAGGGGAGAATCGGAGCTTCCTCAGCAAGGGAACTTGCCGGATGTTTTAAAATCTCAGATGCCTGCTTCACTCACCTGATATGGCTTGAAGCAATTAAATCATATATTGAAAAGAAAGGCCGCAGCCGGGGGTCATATTTAATAACTAATAATGAAGAAGCTTTAATACCCGATTTATCATCTCCGGTATTAAATGTTGACCTGTGTACGTATGACAGAGAGGTTGAGAAAGATGTTCAGGAAGTGAGTTTCAGAAAGGGAAAAATAATAATAACCGGTGTGAAAATCCGGGAAATTCCTCTCCAGGATCTTTGGTTTGAGAAGGTCTGGAAAGATTATCTGGAAGATAATTACATCGAAAGTTGAACAAATCGCACAAATTATTACCTTTACCGCCACTAACCAAACCTGAAAAACTCATTTCTCATGAATGGGAAACCTGTAGCTGTAATTACAGGAGCCTCCAGAGGGATAGGGAGAGCTGTGGCAATTGCGCTGGCAAGTGAGGGATTTGATATTGCAGCAATAGCAAGATCAGTCGACAGCCAAGGTATGGAAATCCTGGGTCGCGAAGTTGAAAAGCAAGGAGGACAGTTTTTCCCGGTAGGTCTCGACATCTCCTGCACAAAATGCCATAAAGAGGTTGTCTCAAACATACTTGAACGGTACGGACGTATTGATTTCCTGGTTAACAATGCGGGTGTAGCCCCGCTTCAGAGGAGCGATCTGCTCGATATGACAGAGGAGAGCTACGACAGGGTCATAAATATCAATCTGAAAGGTCCCATCTTTTTCGCACAGAAAATTGCAAAAGAGATGATCTGGATGAAAAGCCAGATATCTTCCTATAAACCTGTAATTATATTCATCACTTCAGTTTCCGCTGTGCTTACATCAGTAAACAGAACTGAGTATTGTGTCTCGAAAGCAGGACTAAGCATGGCCGCCTCAGTTTTTGCTGACCGCCTGTCGAAAGAGGACATTCTTGTATATGAGGTGAGGCCCGGGATAATTCAGACCGATATGACGATAAAGGTGAAGGACAAATACACCAAAATGATCAACGATGGATTTGTTCCTCAAGAGAGATGGGGTCTTCCCGAAGATATCGGCAAAGCGGTTGGTTCAATAGCACGCGGGGACTGGAATTTCTCAACCGGAATGGTATTCGAGATCAGTGGCGGACTGAACATTCATAAACTGTAATTCTGAACTCCCGTTTTTCCCAAATATTTATCAGGCTTGAACAATAAATATGCTTGATCAGCGGGGAATTTTTTTAGAACAGGATTTATCTAAAAAACTTTATCAATTGTTGGAAAAGTCATAAATCATAATAACCTTGTATTGACAAAATACAAGTGTTTATGAATAAGACCCTCTTGCCTGATTTTAACAAGCAAAAATTTGTTTATCAGGGATTTCTGATCCCGTTTATCCTGGTTACAAGCCTCTTTTTTCTATGGGGTTTTGCTCACGGGTGCATCGATGTCCTGAACAAGCATTTCCAGGA
>JBBSAP010000058.1:0-21331 GCA_038252165.1 Bacteroidales bacterium
ATATATATTTTTTATCTGATTAAATATTAATGGATTAAGGGATGCATTATCCTTATGTTTGCGATTTATTGAAAAGAATTTATTCTCATTTTGAGAAATGCCTCAACCATTCCCCTTTTCTGGTATAAGGGTAAGATTATATCAGGACCATGCTTAAAATTTCTTATTTCCTGCGGTGCTTTAATCGCGGTATTAGTAATTTTGCATCAAATAAAATTAAATCACCAATCACAATAGATCTTTAAAATGTTTATCGATTATTACAAAATACTTGGGGTGGACAAAAAAGCAACACCCGGTGAGATAAAAAGTGCTTACCGGAAACTTGCCAGAAAGCTTCATCCTGATTTGAATCCGAATGACAGGGACGCTAAAAGGAAGTTCCAGGAGGTCAATGAAGCCAATGAGGTTCTGAGCGACCCTGAAAAAAGAAAGAAATATGACCAGTACGGCGAGAACTGGAAGCATGCCGATGAGTTCAGCAAAGCGCAGCAATACCGAAAACAGGAGTCCTCAGCACAGGGACAGAGGTCTCAGAGTGTTCATGACGAAGGAGAATTCTCCGACTTCTTTGAATCGTTGTTCGGCGGATTCGGAGGTGCCGGAAGGAGCCGGCAGGTTAAATTCAGGGGTCAGGATTACAACGCAGAACTTAATCTCGAACTCGCAGATGCCTTTGAAACACATCAGCGTACACTGAACGTCAATAATAAGAAAATACGGATCACGATCCCCGCCGGGATCGAAAACGGACAGACAATCAAAATAGCCGGTCACGGCGGGGAGGGAGTGAACGGGGGACCAAACGGCGACCTGTACATTACATTTCAGATAGCCAATAATCCTGATTTCAGACGGCTGGGGAATGACCTCTACACCACAGCTGACCTGGATCTTTACACGGCGGTCCTCGGCGGGGAGATCACGATTGATACTCTCGACGGAAAGGTTAAGCTTAAAGTAAAGCCCGAAACTCAGAACGGGAGCAAAATAAAGCTGAAAGGCAAAGGATTTCCCGTTTATAAAAGCAAAGGACAGGCCGGAGATCTTTTCCTTACTTACAATATAAAGATTCCGACAGATCTTACCGAACGACAGAAAGAGTTATTTTATGAATTATCAAAATCCCAGTCTAAAAAATAAGTACTATGAGAAAGGGAAACATGATACCGGCAGATAAATTCTGTGCCAGCCACAATATTGAAATTACATTTATCAACTCACTGCACGAAGCAGGACTGATAGAAATTACAACGATAAGGGAAACGGAGTATATTCACAAAAGCCAGCTGAATGAGCTGGAGAAAATCGTCCGCCTCTATTATGAGATGGATATCAATCTTGAAGGAATTGAAACCGTCATCAATCTGCTTCAGCGAATCAATAATATGCAGGAAGAGATCACTCTTCTTAAAAACCGGTTGAGGTTGTATGAAGGATTTTAAGTTCCGGAATAGACGTAATTACATTGTAATTACATTAATTAACTCCGTCAAACTCAACGATAATTTATGTCGCTCTGTTTTTCATGATATTTAATACATAATACATAATACATAATACATAATCCATGGTTTTTAACGGGTCATTGTCTAAATTAGCAGTTAAATAAATAAGATGATGTCATATATTTTTATTGTATATATTTTAATCGGTGTTGTTCTGGGCGCACTTTCCGGCTGGATTATGGCTCAATCGGGGTATTCGAGGAAAGTTCAGGATTACACAGGCAAATTAGCAGCTTCAGAAACAGGCCTGCTTGCCTCAAAACAGAATCTTGCTGACAAAGGATCTGAAATTGAGAAACTGAATAAGGAAATTATTACGCTTGAGGAAAAAGTATCTGAGGGTGTTCAGAAACTGGCAACTGAAAGTGCCGCCAGGGAATTTTTAAATGAAAAGCTTCTTGAACAAAAGAAGGAACTGGAGGATATGGCTAAAAAACTTAATGACGATTTTGAAATTATTGCGAACAGGATACTTGAAAATAAGACAGAAAAATTCACTGAACTCAACAAAAAGAACCTGGATGCCATACTTGAGCCTCTGGGTAAAAATATAGAGGAATTTAAGAAAACAGTTAAAGATACATATATCACTGAGGCCAAGGAAAGATTTTCACTTGGGGAGAAAGTAAAAGAGCTTGCACTGCTTAACCAGCAGATCAGCGAGGAGGCGAGGAACCTTACCCGGGCTCTTAAAAGTCAGTCAAAAACGCAGGGACGGTGGGGCGAAATGATTCTGGAATCAATCCTTGAGAAATCGGGACTGAGAAAGGGTGAAGAGTATTTCATGGAACAACAGCTTCTTGACAATCAGGGTAAACCCTTACGCTCGGATTCAGAAGGTAAAAAAATGCGGCCTGATGCAGTAATAAAATACCCCGATGACCGAAAGGTGATAATTGATTCAAAAGTCTCTCTTAATGCATTTTTACGGTTCATGAATTCTTCAGATGCTGAAGAGCAAAAACAGGAACTTGCAAGGCATGTCCGTGCAGTCAGGGATCATATTGATGAACTTAATATAAGAGGTTACGATGATTATAACAAGTCTCTCGACTTTGTCATGATGTTCATTCCGAGTGAACCTGCATATATTGCCGCAATGCAGGGTGATCCTGAAATATGGAATTATGCGTATGATAAGCGAATTCTGTTGCTAAATCCCACCAATCTTATCACATCACTCAAGCTTATTGTGGATCTCTGGAAACGTGACCAGCAGAACCGTAATGCCCAGCAGATTGCTGAAAGAGGTGCAAAATTGTACGATAAATTTGTAGGTTTTATTGAAAATCTTCAGGAGATCGGCAAGCATATCGACCAGGCCAAAGAGGCTTATAACGATTCATATAACCAGTTAAGCAGTGGAAAGGGAAATCTTGTTTCACAAGCTACTACACTTAAAAATCTGGGAATCAAAAACAGGAAAGAAATTCCGGAAGATATTGCTGGTCCGGCATCTGAAGATGAACTAACCGATTAAGACGTAAAAAACAGTTAATTCTCAGGTTTAGTTAGCCTGACATCACATCAGTTTTTCCAGCGCCATAGCTACCAGTGGCAGTGTAAGTATGCTGAAGACTGTCGAGACAAACACATTTCCGGTTGCGAGCCTGTCGTCCGATCCGAATTCTTTTGCCATAATTACCACAGTGACCATGCAGGGCATTGACGCTTCAAGAATTATCACCGATGTGACAAGTTTTTCAGGAGCAAGCCCTGTCAGTGCGGCGATAAGATAGAATATTGCAATCAGGAGAGCCGGCCCAAGAACCAGCCTGTTGAAACTGACCAGGTAAAGATTCTTCTTTTTTAACAATCCACCGACATTTGATAATACCAGCATGGCTCCGATATACAGCATCGACAGCCATGTATTTGCGGAGCCAAGCTCCGTCATTGGCTTAAGCAGGATATCAGGAAGCCTGACCGAAAGCGTAAAGCAGATAAGTCCGGTAACTGTGGCTACCGTGTTAGGATTAATCACTTTTCGCAGGCTCTTCTTCCATGAAGCCCCGTTTCCATGGCTAAGAATGATAACTCCTGCTGTCCACATTATAATCGTGGAAACAAGCTGGAACATGCTGGCATAAAGTAAGCCTTCCACACCATAAAGAGCAGTTATGAGCGGAAATCCCAGGAAGATGGTGTTCCCGAACATTGCATGGACCTTGAAAACAGCCGCTTCGGAGCCTTGCAGCCGGAATATTTTAGTGGTGAGCCATCCGACAAACAGCAGAAAGAAGATAACGAAACCCGAAACAGACAGAATTGTAATACTGTTTGAAATCAACCGCGGAGTGGCTTCAAGCCTGAAGAAATTAGTAAAGAGCATCAGGGGAAGGGAAATATTAAATATCACCTTCGAAAGCATATCCTTTGTGTCGATTGTAAGGACTTTGAATTTTGCAGCTATGGCTCCGATAAGAACCACAACTGCAAGGATAACTATCTGATTTATTATAACCTGAGTTTGCATTTCCTGGAAGAAGTGCATAAATGTAAGGATTTTTATGGTCATGCAAGTCTTGCCAGTCATGCCAGTCTTGCCAGTCTGAACTTTTGGATAACCTGCAAAACCTGCATAACTTGTAAAATAAGTGTGAGGATAAATTCAACCCAGTGGCTGATGTTGCTGAACCGGGATCGGTTATATGAAGAACTTTCACAGAGAACACTGAGAAGTCATGGAGTTACACAGAGAATAATCTCAGTGGATCTCTGTGTCTCCTCTGTGGACCTCAGTGTAAGTTCTTAAATTCTCAGTAATTAAAGATCAGGCAAATGATACATCTCCCTGGTTTCACAGACATCAAGAAATTCTTTTTTGAATTGTGCTTTGTTTTCAATGGTTTTATAAAACTCCTCAAGGTATCTGATATTCTCCTTTCTGGTGGCTTTTGAAATAATCTCCTGGTTGTTAATCAGGGAATCAAACTCGGGCTTCAGCTTTATGTAATACTCAAATGTCCTCTTAAATTCCTCTTCTGTAAAGCATAATCCCTTGTAGACCCTTCTTTTGCTTAGATACATCTCAGGGACATCCCTTGGTTTGGTATAGCTGGCATCTATAAGGCCGGCAAAATCAAAATCATACGGAACAACAAGAAGGTCTTTTGTTTTATCTTCCGACCTGAGTATGATGACATTTCGTCTTGATGTAATGAACCAGTCTCTGTTTCCTATAAGATATTCGAAAACTGACATATTCATGAAGTTTTCCCTGTCAAGATCAAAAGGTGTCAGCAGGCTGTCCCTCTCAAATGCCTTATTGCGTTCAGCCAGCTGATCCTCGTGCTCGATAAAGAAGCTATATCTCTCAAAAACCTTCTTCCCGGTAGAGGTATCGATATAAAGGACCTTAACAAGTCTGACCTTCAGGCTCAGATCAGTTACAAGGTTATACATCTTGTAAATAAGGTATTCCTCAACCACATCTTCTTCGCTCTGGCAGGCTGTTACGAGCTTAAGCTTGTCCTGGTTATTGAATATAGTATTCCTGACCTCATTCTTCCTGA
Organism: Bacteroidales bacterium; assembly: GCA_038252165.1. GTDB lineage: Bacteria > Bacteroidota > Bacteroidia > Bacteroidales > VadinHA17 > LD21. Next base: position 5,024 of record JBBSAP010000058.1, read on the forward strand.
AGTTCACAAGCAGGGGAGGGAACAGGCAGATTTCAGGATTACGGCGAAAATCACCCCTGGCCCTTACTTTAACCGTGAACTTTCTGGTTCTTCCGTCCGGGTCATGATAGATCAGTTTCCCATTGTGAGGTTTTGGATCTTTTGCAGTGTCAGCCCTGATCGCCGAAAAATCGGAACTCAGTTCCATATTGATTACCTCATCAGAAAAAAACAGGGTGTCTGTTTTCTGGCCTGTAACACCAAATGAAACGAAAAGAAAAGCTAAGATGCAAACTGTGATCCTGAAAAAAAAGGTTTTAATTATGAACAGCATGATAAGTTGAGTTTTGTGTTATTAGTTTTCCCTCCATTTTGATCTGTCGGGTGAAGCCGGAACAGTTACCTTTTTAGCCGGTTTTTCCTTAAGTTCCTGCAGCAGAACTTCTACTGCCTTTTCGATGCAGGTATCGATTCCTTTTGCCATCTGTTCGGGACGCTCTACCACTTCGATATCAGGATAAACGCCTATTCCCTCGATTATCCATCCTTCTTCCTGATCGAAAACTCCAAACCTGGGGACTGATATATAGCCTCCATCAACAAGGCTGGCATTTCCCGAAATTCCAACCAGTCCTCCCCAGGTCCGGGTGCCGATAAGCTTGCCCAGTCCCAGCTTTTTGAAGAAATACGGAAATGCATCGCCCCCTGAAGATGAATAGCCATTAATCAGCATGGCTTTTGGTCCATCGTGAGCAATGGCAGGCGATTTGCCCGGAGTAAGTCCTTTCTGATGCCAGTAGACAAGTGTATGACGGTCCAGCAGATCAGCCATGCGGTCAGGAATAAAGCCGCCTCCGTTGTAACGTTCATCGATGATCAATGCCTCTTTGTCGAAATAGGTATACATGCCCTGGAAAAGCTCACGATTACCTTCTGTCGATGTATTGGGTACATAGATATAACCGATTTTGCCGCCTGAAAGTTTATCGACCATCGCCCTTCGTTCATTTACCCAGTCGAGATGCAGAAGCTCCAGCTCACTTGCGATTGGTTTGATTAGGGAGGCTCTGGCATCAGCTGATGAGGGTTTGCTGCTAACCTTGATCTCAACTGTTTTTCCGGCCTTGTTCTCGAGAAAAATATAAGGATTAACAGCTGTTGTGAAATCCTTCCCATCAATGCTTATCAGGTAATCTCCTTCCTTCACATCAACACCCTGTTCCGTGAGAGGGGAACGGAGGGATGAGTTCCAGTTTTCTCCCTTATAGATCTTCGTAAACCTGTATCGTCCTGCTGTTTCATCGGCTGTCAGTTCAGCTCCCAGGAGGCCGTTGTCTATTCTTTTTACGTTTTCAAAATCTCCCCAGTCGACATAGGTGTGTCCTGTATTGGTTTCAGCTACTATTTCGTTAAGGATATAGTCGAGGTCGGCCCTGTGGCTCACATATGGGAGCAACGCACTATAACGATCCTTCATTGCCTGCCAGTTTACTCCATGCAGGGTAGACCTCGCGAACTCCCTGGCTTTCTGTAAGGTTCTCTGTTATCCCGTTTTCAGCAGGAACGGAGAAAATATCTCCGCGGGCATCAAAGAGGGCACGCTTTCCGGTTGGGGAGACGGTAAAGCTGTGAATGTTATCTTTTACGTTCTTATAGTATGGAACAAGGTTGGGATTGTCGAAGTTAATGTTGACCTTAACTTTTTCTGTCTGACCCGACTGAAGGTTCAGCCTGTAAAGATACCCACCGTTTTCGTAAACCAGCTGGTCGCCGTTTCCTGATGGCCACATAACATCAAATTCAGTATGGCGGGTGACCTGTTTTGTCTCTTTTGTTAAAGTGTTGTATTGCCATATATTCAGTTTGAGATCGCGGTCGGAAGCAAAGAAGATATTGTCACCCGACCATGTCGGAAGCTGATCGGTGCCTCCGAAATCTGTGATCTGTTCCGATGTGTTCTCTTTGAGATTATATATCCAGAGGTCGGTGGCCCTGCCTCCTTTATACCGTTTCCAGTTGCGGAATTCACGGTCGACAGGAGTGAATACTATCCTGGAGCCATCAGGTGAGAGCACCCCGAATCCTCCGTTAACAATCTGGAGAGGTTTTTCGAATTTTCCGTCAAGGTTTACCAGGAAGTATTTGCCCTGGCGTTCTCCAAAAGATGTCCGGTTGGCCCGGATGAGGATCTGCCTGCTATCGGGGGTCCAGTCAAGCACAACATTATCCCATCCTCCCCTTGGAGGCATTACACCTACTGAGTTATACCAGGTAAGCTGACGCGGAACCCCTCCGTTTGAAGGAATGATAAAGATCTGGCGGCTTCCTGAATACTCACCTGAGAATGCGATCCACTGACCGTCGGGTGATATTTTTGGAAACAGTTCCAGTCCATTGTGGGAAGTGAGACGCCGTGCCTCCCCTCCGGTTGAGCTTACTGTCCAGATATCACCGGCATAAACAAATGCGATCAGGTTCTTATTTATATCAGGAAACCTTAGCAAACGGGCATCATCAACAGCATATGCATTATACGAAACAATGAATATCAGTGTAAGGAGCAGGAGCGTTTTTGTCGTAATTTTCATGGAGTTAATTTGTAAGTTACCGGTATTAAGATATTATAATTTATTACTAGTGTCCGGTTAAAATGAAGGAGATTCTGAGCGAAACGAAGTGAAGCGAAGAATCTCATACTCGTTTTATTAGTTTTCCCGGACAATAGTGATATTTTAAAATAGTTTCAAATTTAAGATTTTTTGAATAACAATCAGATATGTGACTTGTTCATTGCCAGATGCCTGCTACCCGATACTCTCATCTCCCTCCGATTCCGGTTAACTATTGTTTACTACCTTTGTCACTTAGACTCAATACTCTGTACAGTTAAATGGGCACCTCTAATTTCTATTTCAGGGAGTTCACAATAAACCAGGACAAATGCACCTTCAAGGTCGGTACTGATGGCGTTCTTCTGGGAGCCTGCGCCAATGTTGCAGGGAAGAAGAGGATCCTTGATATCGGGACCGGAACAGGTCTGATAGCTTTGATGCTGGCGCAGAGATGCGATTCTGAAATTAAAGCCATTGAACCTGACTATGATTCATTTTCTCAGGCGTCAGAGAATGTCACTAAGAGCAAATGGAGGGGCAGGATCAGTATTGAAAACTGCACCCTGCAAGACTTTAATCCTGAAAATTCAGGTTTTGATCTGATTGTCTCTAATCCTCCCTATTTCATTGATTCACTAAAAAATCCCGATCCTGCCAAGGCAAATACGAGGCATAATGAGAACCTGACTCATTCCGATATTCTCACCGGAGCACACAGGCTGCTTTACGAAGATGGATTACTTCAGCTTATAATGCCTTATGATGAGGGTAATATCTTTATAGCTGAAGCTCAGGAGTATGGGTTTTACTGCAACAGTATCCTTAAGATCAGGCCGGTGCCATCATCGGAAATCAGAAGAATGATACTTGGTTTCACAAGGGAAAGGACAAAACCCACTGAAGCTTTTCTAACAATTGAAAAAGGCAAAAGGCATGAGTTTACTGAGGATTATATCAGACTGACGAAGGATTTCTACCTGAAGTTTTAGCCTTCTGATGTTGTATAAAAGATGAAATCCATTAAACAAAGGTCGTCAAGGATTTCCGCCAAGATCGCAAAGGACATAATTTTAATATTTTGACTTTGCGTGCTTTGCGACGACTCAGCGTGCTTTGCAGTTAAAATAAATTTTCAATAGCCATGATTCGGGAAGATATGGGATGCTGACTCAGGCAAACCGTACTCTTCCTTCATCTGGATCCCAAGGGTTTTCAGTTCATTAAGCACCGGGTTATATATATCAGGAACCACGGGCCTGTACACCCCTGTCAGATTAATTTTCTTTTCGAGGATCATTTTCACTGCAATTGCTGATGGTAGTGAAACTGTCCTTGCAATTGCCGTATTGGTCTCCGGCGATCCGAAATCGAGCAACGATGATTTTATAACCTCTTTTTTCCCATCGGGCCAGGTAGCGAGGAAAACATGCTGCATAACAACCATATCGCGCTCATTGCCGGTTAACAACATCTTACTGATCATCCTGTCGGAGGTAATCTCAAAAGGGGATGTTTTGCCGCAGTTCATTTTCTCATTACCGAAGAAACCTAGCCATTCAAGCGATTCCACTGCTGCAGAATTCTCAGGGATCCCCAGCTTCAGGGCGACTTTTTTCCTGAGATCATTTGCGCTTACGCCAGTTCTTTCGGCAAGGAAAACCGAATAATCCATTCCTGTATAGTCAGCAATAGAACCGTCAAGCATTTTTAAGGCTTTCATCGCATCAAGAGTCTCGCACCAGCCTTTATACCGGAATGTTCCCCTGAACATTGTTGAGACTTCAGGAATACCGTAAATGTCTATATAGCTTATTGAATCCCTGTTGGGGTAAACCTCCATCTCTCCGACACCGGGGAAATCGTATGAGAAGAGATCCCTGAAAAGATTTTCAGGTTCAATAACGATTCTTTTCCCCTTTTTCATATAGAGAGCGCCATTAAAGCTTGCCAGAATGACTCCCTTCGGACTCCATGAAAACTTGTATTTCAGTGGATTACTTGTATTCTCCGATGCAGGCAGTGCTCCACATAAGGAATAGAATTCTTCAACTTTACCTCCCTTTGCATGAATATGATCAATGACTTTCATTGCAGTCATATGGTCAATGCCAGGATCGAGACCGATCTCATTAAGGAAGAGGATACCTGCAGCTTTTGTTTCAGACTCAAATGCTTTTATTCCCGGCTGAACATACGATGTGGTTACAAGAGATTTTTTATTTTTCAGACAAATCTTTGCAACATCAGAATGAAATTTATAAGGAAGAAGCGAAACAGTTACATCATATTCCGAAACCAGGTTATCGAGAGTTTTCGTATCGTCCATTGACCAGTCGAGCGATTTTCCAAAGGGGTTCCCTTTTATCATTTCATCAGCGCGATCCTTCATAGGTGAAGCCACCATTACTTTTATCCTGTTTTCAAGCAGGTATTCGACCATCGGTTTCGATACCAATCCGGCCCCGAGTATAAGAACCTTGTTCATTTTAAGCTTTTATTTGTCAGTTCTAAGTTAAGGAAAACAGTCATTTGGGGGCGCTTAAAACCCACTGATTATAAATTAATTATTCTTAAGTTCTTTGACATTATGGTAATCGCACTTTGTAAGCATCTCTTTTATTGCTGTTTTGTTCAAAAGCTGATGCTCAGAATTCAGATAATTTCAGGATTGATTTACCTTCCCGTTGGCTTTAGCTAACGGATCAGGAGCAGCTCAGAAATGGGCTTTAGCCCACAATAATTACATATTATTCCGAGTCCCGAGGACTCGGGACGAGGAATCTCTATCTTAAATTATTATTGATTCCCGATACTCATATTTAATTTCAAAAAGGTTATAAATATATTTTAGGCGATGTATCTTTGTTAATGATCAAAAAGCACTAAATGTCTCTGCCATCAAAGCCGATACCCGACGACCACAAATATGCCGAGACACCGCTGATGAAGCAGTACTATAGCGTCAAATCAAAGCATCCTGATGCAATACTTCTTTTCAGGGTAGGGGATTTTTATGAGACATTCGGGACAGATGCGATAAAAGCTTCAGAAATACTCGGGATTACACTTACCCGCAGGGCAAATGGTTCGGCTACATTCGTTGAGCTGGCCGGATTTCCTTACCATGCCCTTGACATATATCTTCCCAGGCTGGTAAGAGCCGGCCAGAGGGTTGCAATCTGCGAACAGCTTGAAGATCCAAAGCTTACAAAAAAAATCGTAAAGAGGGGAATAATCGAGCTCATCACCCCGGGAGTATCTCTTAATGAGAATGTCCTTAACCACAAGGAAAACAATTTTCTCGCCGCAGTTCACATCGACAGGAAAATCGCAGGAGTTGCATTCCTGGATATTTCAACAGGTGAGTTCCTTGCCTCGGAAGGTACTTTGGATTATATAGATCAGATGCTTAACAACTTCCAGCCAAAAGAAGTTCTTTTTGAGAAGCGCAAGAGTGACCTTTTCAACGAGGCTTTCGGAACGAAGTTCTATACCAATAAGCTGGACGACTGGATCTTTACTCCTGAAGCAGCAAGCGACAGGCTTCTTAAGCAGTTTGAGACCAGCTCATTAAAGGGATTCGGGGTCCAGAGCCTTGCATTTGGAGTGATAGCTGCTGGAGCGATCCTTTATTATCTTGACATAACGCAGCATTCCCAGCTTGGACATATAACCAATCTTTCGAGGATTGATGAAGACAAGTATGTCTGGCTTGATAAATTCACAATCAGGAATCTGGAGCTGTTTCATTCTCCCTATGAAGGTGCCAGGACCCTGGTTGAAGTCATTGACCGCACTATCTCGCCAATGGGAGGCAGACTGCTTAAGAGGTGGATTTCACTTCCTCTCAAGGATATCCAGCCGATCACCGACAGGCATGATATTGTAAGCTATTTTATTGATAACAAGGTATTTATCTCCGAAATAGCCGGGCTGATTCAGCAGATCGGCGACCTGGAAAGACTCATCTCAAAAGTGGCGGTAAGCAGGATAAACCCGCGGGAAGTTATCCAGCTTATGAGGGCACTAAGGGCAGTGGCCCCCATCAGGGAGATGTGCAATAAATGTGGTTGTGAGCCTCTTGAAGTTCTGGGGGAACAGTTGAACCCGTGCAAATCAATAGCTGACAAAATTGAAAGGGAGCTTAATAATGATCCTCCCGTTCAGCTCATCAGGGGAAAAGTGATAGCTGAGGGTATCTGTGAAGAACTGGATGAGCTGAGGACAATACTTTACAGCGGCAAAGATTACCTTACCGATCTTCAGGAACGTGAGATACTGAGGACCGGAATATCCTCCCTTAAGATAAGCTTTAATAATGTTTTCGGTTATTACATTGAGGTAAGAAACACACACAAGGACAAGGTTCCACCTGAATGGATCAGGAAACAGACACTTGTCAGCGCCGAGCGATATATAACTGAAGAACTCAAGGAATATGAGAGCAAGATACTTGGAGCTGAGGAGAAGATAATCAGTCTAGAGACAAAATTGTTCAACGACCTGGTTCAGTCAGTAATTGAATATATTCCTCCAATCCAGCTCAATTCATCGCTGATTGCCAGGCTCGACTGCCTCCATTCCTTTGCTGTAGTCTCATCCGGGAATAATTATGTTCGTCCGGCGATGGATGACTCGCTACGGCTTGATATCAGGGAAGGGCGTCACCCGGTAATTGAAAAGCAATTGCCGCTGGGTGAACCATATATTCCGAATGACCTGCTGCTTGACACTGATGACCAGCAGATCATAATCCTTACCGGACCGAACATGTCTGGCAAATCGGCTTTGCTTCGGCAGACAGCGCTAATTGTGCTGATGGCACAGACAGGCTGCTTTGTTCCGGCAAAAGAGGCAACCATAGGTATTGTTGACAAGATCTTCACACGGGTTGGTGCATCGGATAATATAAGCCTTGGAGAATCGACCTTTATGGTTGAGATGAATGAGACAGCCAGCATTCTTAACAACCTTTCGGACCGGAGTCTCATACTGCTCGATGAGATCGGCCGCGGAACAAGCACATATGACGGCATATCCATTGCATGGGCAATGGTTGAATACCTTCATGAGAACAGTCACAAGGCAAAAACACTGTTTGCCACCCATTATCATGAGCTTAACGAGATGGAAAACTCTTTTTCGAGAGTCAGGAATTATAATATCTCCATAAAGGAATTCAATAATAAAGTGATCTTCCTCCGAAAGCTTAAAAGGGGAGGTAGCGAGCACAGCTTTGGGATTCATGTGGCAAAAATGGCAGGGATGCCCAGAAGTGTTGTCAGCCGTGCGGATGAAATTCTTAAGGAGCTCGAACAGAGTCATGAGAAGCAGGAGCTTGCAAAACCAATTGCTGACCTTGCCAGTCACAGGGAAGGTTTGCAATTAAGCATTTTCCAGCTTGATGACCCTGTCCTGAAACAGATCCGTGATGAAATACTTGATATGGACATTGATAATCTCACTCCTGTTGAGGCGCTGAACAAGCTTTATAACATCAAAAAGTATCTTAAATAACTTTTTGTCGATTGAATTTGTTATATTGAAATGAATTAACACCAATTCAATGGTTTCAGTCATTATTCCTGCCCTAAACGAAGAAAAGACGATACGTCAGGTGATCAACCTGGTGAGCAGATCCCCGGTTGTTGATGAGATACTTATGATTGATGACAAATCTCATGACAATACAATAAAGCAATCGAGGCTGCCTAAAGTCAGAATATATACCAGTCCGATAATCGGCAAGGGAAACTCGATGCGTGATGGAATGATTCTCGCGAAGAATGAGGTCGTGGTTTTCCTGGATGCGGATATTGTTACATACCCTGAAAACATTACCGAACTATTATCCGATCCTATTTTAAAGGATGAAGCTGATTTTGTCAAATCGTGCTTTGACCGTCAGGCGGGAAGGGTTACAGAACTGGTGGCGAAGCCCCTGTTAAGTATTCTTTTTCCAGAACTTGCGAAATTTTCACAGCCGCTGAGCGGTATGATCGGGGCAAGAAAAAGCTTGCTTAAAAAGATCGACTTTGAGAATGATTATGGGGTTGATATCGGGATTCTGCTCGATTTGCATATTATGGGAGCAAAAATGACAGAGGTGAATATTGGTTATATCGACAACCGTATGCAAACATGGGAAGAGCTCGGTAAAATGTCGAGGGAAATATCAAGGTCAATCCTGAAGCGTGCAAAAAACATTGAAGTCAATAATCTTGAAACCCTTGAAAACTTCAATGTGATAAGGACACAGATGGATCACGCGATAAGGGAGAGTCTTATTGGTAAGGAAAAGATGATTGTCTTTGACATGGATAATACATTACTGGAAAGCAGTTTCATCATTACCGCAGCTCAGGAATTCAACTTCAGGGATGAACTGATTAAAATTGTAACAGAATATACAAATTCATATACAAGGACAAAGTCGATCGCCAGGTTAATGAAAGGGAGATCTCTTGATGAAATTCTCGGGGTTGTTGATAAAATTAAAATCATTGATGATGCTTCAGCTGTTATAAAGGAAGTGAAAAAGAAAGGCTACATATGCGGAATAATAAGCGACAGCTATGATGTGGTCACCAATCATCTGAAAAACAAGCTTAAGATGGATTTTTCCATTGCAAATGAACTTGAGTTTTCCAAGAGCATTGCAACCGGCGAAGTGAAGGTTCCTTCAGCTTTTATGAGGAATGAAAAGAGCAAATGCAATCATGATTTCTGCAAATCAAATGTGCTCCATCAGCTGGCGGGAAAGTACAATATAGATATAAAGAATACAATTGCCATTGGCGACAGTGAAAATGATATATGTCTCATAAAGGCGAGCGGAATAGGAATTGCTTTCTGTTCCAATAACAATTATCTGAATCTTGTGGCCGACAGGATTATTTCTGAGAAGAGCTTTGGTCAGATACTTGACATTGCATACTGAATCGCCGCTTCTTCCCCCCACCATAATGACAATCTGTCATTCCGGGCTTTAGCGGGGAATCTCATTCTTGGTTTTAAAATATTTTTTGCACCTTTGCGCCTGTAACAAATACAAGCAATCATGAGAATACTTTCATATCTTTTTATCGGAATTATTTTTCTTACAACATCATGCAACTCAACAAAGACAAGTCTATTTGGCAGCAATAAGCAGGATAAGGAAGAGGGTGTAAAGGGGACATCCATTAAACCCACCACACTTATGCCTGCGGGTCCGATCAAAGAGGTCGAAGAAAAACTTGTTATAAATGAAAATAAGGAGCCTTCGCCTCAGAAATATTTCGTTATCATAGGAAGCTTCAGGGATCCGGTTAATGCGAAAGAACATCAGACACTGGTCCGTAAAGACGGATTTACCTCAGAGGTCCTGAAAAATGATGCAGGGTTATACCGTGTTTCAGTTAAAGCAACAGACGATATCACTGAGGCAAGAAATGAAGTCAGAAAGATCTGGGGGAAATACCCCCAATATTCAGATACCTGGATGCTGATAAGGAAATGACGCTTATCTGAAGGGAATACTGTTTCATTTTCGGGATTTATTCCTTAAATTTCAGTGCTGAAATACCAGCCGGGTAATATTTGAAATGGGTCAAACGCAAAAGAAACTGAATGTCCGCGAAAGGATGTTCAAACGGATATTTGTTGCAAGTGACTGGTACGGGTCATTTACTTCTCCGATCAGCGGCTTATGCCGGTTTATTGTTACTGTAACACTTTCCCTTTTCATCCTGGGATTAATATTCTACCTTGGCTTTGGCAGTACTCCTGAAAATCTCGAGGGATTAAAATCCGCCTTCAGAATAATGTTCGTGGTGATCTTTTTCGCGAAATACCTTCCGGGGTTATTGAGATTCAGAAAGGAAAGGGGAACAGCCAGACTGCTTCGGACAATTGTTTTTGTTTTCTCTTTTTGCGTATTCATTGCCAACTTTGGCATAATAAGCTTCGGAAAGGTTCTCCGTGAGATTTTCACAGGTAACATACCCGTGGTAATTGCAATCGTTCTTATCGGAATTTCAGAAGTTTCCGGATTGCTAAGGATTATAAGCTCGGTCAAGATTCCTCCTGCTTTAATTTTTTCGACAAGTTTCCTTCTGATAATCTTTATAGGGTCAGGTTTTTTAATGATGCCGAGGGCACATGAAGGCCATTTGTCATGGCTCGATTCTTTATTCACTTCCGTCAGTGCTGTCTGTGTAACGGGACTTGTAGTGGTCGATACAGCGACTACATTCACAACTGTTGGAAAGATAATAATCCTGTGTCTTATTCAGATCGGTGGTCTTGGTATAATGACATTCACAGGTTTTTTCAGCTATATTTTTACCTCCGGATCATCATTCAGGGATAACTTGTTGCTTAAGGAGCTCTTTTCCGCAGAGACAATGAACAACCTGCTCAAGCTCCTGACTAAAATATTATTGCTGACATTCCTGATTGAAATTATTGGAGCCCTTATAATATATGCAGGTCTTGAAAAGGGTTATCCGGATAAATTACTTTTTTCAGTTTTCCATTCTGTTTCGGCCTTTTGCAATGCCGGTTTCTCAACAAGGTCAGGCAATCTGAATTCACCTGATATTATGAATAACCTGACCCTGCAGGTATCGGTTGCAATGCTCATTATTCTCGGAGGGATCGGGTTCCCCGTACTTTTAGGCCTGTATGGAAGTTTTAAGCACTTTATTGTTTTAGTAATCAGGAAATTTCAGGGAAGAATGAAACCTGTTAAACCTGAGAAGAAAAATGTATCCTCAGGCATTGTTATGTTCATGACTGTTCTGCTGATCGTCGGAGGGGCATTGCTTTATTATTTTTTTGAATCGGAGAACAGTCTTAAAGGCACGGATAGTGTCAGGAAGATAATAATATCTTTCTTTGGAAGCATAAGCGCCAGAACAGCAGGGTTTAACATGACTGATATTTCTTTATGGGGCTACCCGACTGTTTTTATGATGATCTTCCTCATGTGGATAGGAGCCTCTCCCGGATCGACCGGAGGAGGAATTAAAACCACAACTTTTGCCCTTGCCTTCAATACTGTGTGGAATACTGTAAGAGGCCGGGAAAGGATTAAAATAGGCAACAGGGAAGTAAGCAACAGCACAATTAGAAGGGTGCTTACTATAATTTTTCTTTCTGTTGTCATAATAGGTGCAGGCTTTTTATGCCTGCTTGTTTCTGAACCGGAAAAAGATCCTGCTTATCTTTTATTTGAATGTTTTTCAGCTTTTGGTACAGTCGGTCTTAGTATTGCTGATTCATCGACATTCACCACTGCAGGGAAAGTTATTGATATTTTCCTTATGTTTATAGGAAGGGTGGGCCCGCTTACCCTGCTTACAGGATTCTTTTTATCTTCCCGGAAGATCTATTCACAATACCCGGAAATTGATATTGCTATCAATTGATATAAATTTATGCTATGAAACCTCCATGTTTTGCAAACGAAAACAAATATGAATGTAATTTTTCAAAACATGGAGGTTCCATGTGACCATTAAAAATAAAATTATATACACATGAAATACATTGTTATCGGTTTAGGCTATTTTGGATCGAAGCTTGCCACAAACCTTACAAGCATGGGACATGAAGTGATCGGGATTGATAACCATCATGAACGGCTGGATGAATTGAAGGAGAACATAACCACCGTAATGAAAATGGATGCTACCAATATTAATGCGATCAAAACGCTTCCTTTAAATGATACTGATGCAGTGATAGTTGCAATCGGAGAAGATGTAGGTTCTTCAATCCTTACTGCCTCGATACTCAGGAACCTGAAGGTTAAAAGGATTATCGGAAGGGCAATAAACCAGGTCCATCAGAATATCCTGAACCAGATAGGCATTGACGAAGTTGTACTTCCGCTCGAAGAATCTGCCAGGCAGGTGGCGTCAATGCTTCAGCTTAAAAATACCCTCCGGCTGACTGAGCTGAATGATGATCATGCTGTTGCAGAGATAGCTGTGCCGGCAAAATATATCGGACATGCAATTGATACAATCAATATAGGCGACAGATTCAATCTTAAGATTGTCGCTTTAAAGATTGCTCCAAAGGAGGGATTGATTGCATCAATATTCAGGAGGAATTTCAAGGTGGAAATGTCGTATGATCCTTTTTCCCCGCTGGGTGAAAAAGATGTTATTGTTGTGGCAGGTAAAATGGCTGATATAAAAAGATTTACAGAAAGTTAGTCATATGCTTGTAATTAATAAAAGATGACAAATTACATTATTCTTGCTCTGTGCGTTATTGTGGTCCTGTCGTATATATTTGATATTTCAGGCAGATATTCGAAGATCCCGGGGGTGATCTTTTTAATTCTTCTGGGTATTGGCTTGCAGGTTCTTGTCAGGGCTTTACATCTGGAAATCCCTGATCTCAAGCCTGTTTTGCCGATAATAGGCACTTTGGGACTGATTATGATTGTGATGGACGCCAGCCTCGACCTGAAGCTTGAAAAGAAAAAGAAGGGACTTATAACTAAATCGATCTCTTCTGCTTTTATCCTTTTTGCAGTATTTTCAGGAGCGCTGGCGTATATTCTGACAGAATTCTTTGGATATCCATTACGCGACTCACTTCTTAATGCCATTCCTCTGGGAATTATCAGCAGTTCGGTTGCTATCCCTTCTGCAGTTCATCTTAAACCTGAACAGAAGGAATTTGTAGTTTATGAAAGCTCATTCTCGGATATTTTTGGCATAATTATTTTTGATTTTATTCTTATAAGCGAGGGATCAATCGGGCAAGGTATTATTGATATGGGACTAAAGGGCATAATTACAATTGTCATTGCAATAGTTACTACAGCAATCCTGGCAATCCTTCTGCATAAGATAACCTATCATGTCAACTACGTTATCATAATGACTTCCGTTGTGCTGGTTTACATCCTGGCAAAATTATCCTATCTTCCGGCTCTGCTGCTCGTTTTGATATTTGGACTGGTGCTCTCAAATAATCAGCTGCTTGAGAATACGCCTATAAAAAAATACGTTGATTTTATGAAGTTTAGAAGCGACATTAAGTCGTTCAAAATTATTCTGATTGAGCTTACCTTTCTTGTCCGTTCCTTCTTCTTCATAATGTTCGGATTTTATGCAAAAATTGAAGGTTTGTTTAACTGGCAAAATATAGTTACAGGAGTATCGGTAACTGCCGGGATATTTCTGCTGAGGCTTCTGTTCTTCAATCAGGTAATAAGAATGAGGCTGATCCCTCTTGTATTTTTTTCGCCCCGTGGTCTTATAACGATCCTTCTGTTCCTAAGCATACCTGCAGTCTCAAGGATTTCTTTAATAAATGAAGAAGTGATTACTCTTGTAATATTGTTTTCAATATTTATACTCATGGCTGGCAATCTTCTATCAGTCAGGGATAGGCCTACGGCTGAGAAAAAGGCAGCCGACTTCGAAAATGCAGGGGTGCATTAGTATTTTATGATTATTTCTCATTTTAACTTTTTGATATGAAAAACAAATTACACTTTCTGATTGCTCTTTTTTCTGTTTTATCATTCGGGGCATATTCACAATCAGGTTCAGTTAAGCAAATGAAGCTTACTGATTTTGATTTGCAGTCATCAGCCCTGATAAAGGCATCAGGGGAGGAATTATCTACTCCTCAGTATAAGTCTAAAGAGTACTGGTTCCCTGTCAGGGTTCCGTCAACGGTTCTGACAGGGCTTGTGTCCAATAACGTATATCCTGATCCGTATTCAGGGCTCAACAATATGCGAATCCCTGATGCATCTGATGAATTTAACAAAAAGTATGATCTTGAAAAATTCAGCTTTCTTCCCAATGATCCCAATCCATGGAAAAAGCCATACTGGTACCGTACAACATTTATGGTTCCTGCAGCTGATAACGGCCAATGCTTCCAGCTGATCTTCAAGGGTATAAATTATCGCACCGGCGTCTGGCTGAATGGACAGCTGATAGCTGATTCGGCTCAGATGGCTGGGATGTTTGCCCAGTACAGCCTTGATGTGAGCCGCTCTATCAAAGCTGGCGAAAAAAATGTTCTGGCCGTTAAGATTTATCCTCTCGACTATCCCGGATTGCCCTCAACTGAACAGCTGAAAGCTCTGGGTGATTTTTATCCGAACGGAGGACCAACAGGAGATATCGGGAAAAATGTCACGATGCTTTGTTCTGTCGGATGGGACTGGGTCCCCCCGGTACGTGACCGCAATATTGGAATATGGCTCCCTGTCTATTTAAGGACATCGGGAGCAGTTACAATCGGAAATACGAAAATCACCTCCGAATTAGCCGGTGAACAAGATACCTCAATGGCAAAGCTCTCGCTTAGCCTCACGCTGTTTAACCATTCAAACTCAAACCAGACAGGAAGGCTGACTGTCAGAATTTCTCCTGAGAATTTCAGAGGAAGATCATACCAGTTCACAAAAAATGTTGCTGTCGGGAGTGATGGAAATAATCTGGTCGAATTGAATTCCGGCAATACAAAAGAGCTTGCAATAAGCAAACCCGGGATATGGTGGCCGAATGGATACGGAAAACCAAACCTCTACAGGATACGCCTTCAGTACACAGGTCAATTGGGTGTTTCGGACGATACGACGTTCGTTTTTGGTATCAGGACAGTCTCCTCCAGGGCAGTGGATGTGAATGGCAGCTGGCGCCGCGATTTTTATGTGAACGGGCGGAGGGTCCATCTGACAGGTGGAGCATGGGTTCCCGACTTTATGCTTAACCGCGATTCGCTGAGATATGATTATGAAATGCACCTTTGCCGGAATGCAAATATTAATCTTGTCAGGATCTGGGGAGGAGGAGTAACCCCGTGTGATGAATTCTTTGAAGCCGCCGACAGGTACGGATTGCTTGTATGGTCCGATTTCTGGATCACAGGCGATACCCAGGGTGAATTCAAGGGATCGCCGGACTGGCCCTTTGAGGGTGAGGTATTCAAAAAGAATGTTATCAGCACCATACTACGGATCAGGAACCATCCAAGCCTTCTTGTATGGACAGGTGGGAATGAGGGTCACGCCCGCAGGGAACTTTATGATTTTATGAGAAACAGCGTCATCTCACTTGACGGGACAAGACCCTTTATCCCGAGCTCTTCAGGGTTTGCAAAGCTCCCGGAAGGATGGCCGGCATCGTGGCCCGATAACCTTCCGGGCGGAGTTTACAGCGGCGGTCCGTATACATGGCAGGATCCTGTAAGGACCTATGACAGGGCGATTGCAGGAAAGGACTGGGTATTCAAGGATGAAACCGGGTTGCCATCCATGCAGCCTTACAATATAATGCCTCAGATAATACCCGACCTGGTGTGGGATAAGACCCTCCCGTTCCCGTTGAACAATACTTGGGGCTATCACGATGCCTGTTCAGGAAATGGCCATTGGGAACAATATTACAGGGAAATGGTCAAACGATATGGTGAACCTGAAACCATGGAGAGATTCTGCGACAAAATGCAGCTTATGAATGCAGCCGGTTATCAGGGAATATTTGAAGCTGCAGGACATAAGTTAAACGAGATAGGAGGTGTCATGCTCTGGAAGCTTAACGCAGCATTTCCAAGTGTCGTATGGCAGGTATATGACTGGTTCCTTATGCCTAATTCAGGTTATTATTTTATGCAGAATGCATGTGAGCCGGTGCATATCCAGCTAAACCTGAGCAATAATAAAGTAATGGTGCTGAACAGGACTTATAAG
>JBBSAP010000059.1:0-21253 GCA_038252165.1 Bacteroidales bacterium
AATAATGTTACAAATAATAATTTATAATGTTCGACTCACAACTACAGTCACTTAAGGTACTCTATTCACTCATCACCGGTTTCAAAATGACTCCCTTGTGGCTTTTCCCGTCAACCATAATCTCCAGCGGTTTTTCGAATCTGATATGCCGAATGTGCTCATCTTCATATGTGGCATTCATTTTATCGAGGAATTCCACATCGTAGGACCCTTCATGGATGTAAGGATTTATTGTAAAATATCCGATCCTGAACGATGTCAGATTCTGAAAGAAATGCGTCCCCTGGCTTGGATCTATCCTGTATGTCTTAAGACCTGATTCAATTATAATCCTTGCAGCCGAAATCTGAGGCCATCTTACCGGAATTCCAAGCCATTGATCCGTTGAGCCCCATCTGCCCGGACCAATAAGTACATAACCTATTCCCTGCTTTACAAATTCTTTGTTGATCCGCTCAAGATCAAGCGCAATATCCTTATTTTTTGCAGGATTAAATGATTCAGGTTTCACATAAATAATGTCGCGAATTCCCTTGAACAAACCGTTTCCGAGGGCTGATTCAGAAAAAACAATCGTCTGTTCAGGCTTGATATTTGTCAGACTTATAACCGATGTCTCATCGTTGTGAACAATTGGTCGTATCTGAAGGAAATTGAAAATCTTAGGTGCTCCGGGAGGTGTTTCCAGGTTTGCAGCAAATTCGATTTCAATGGGATTGTTCATTTCATATTGCCCCAGATCGAGTAAAGTATTCAGGATATCAGCCAGGGGAAAGAGTTTATGCTGAAGTACATTGGTAAAAGTAATGATCCTCTTTCCCGGATGATTTATCCCGTCACGGAGTATATTATTGTTGTAATCAAAGGTTGAAGCAACATATTTCATTGCTACTTCATTATTGACATCATTTATTCCAAGTTTCAGGATATTAACGCCATCATCGGTTGAAGGAACAAAACTGTCGATGTTAAGATCAAGTGCGCGAAATTCTTTCTGAGTATCTCTAAGTGCTGTTTCTATCGAAGAAAGCTGAAGAATCTTTTTGTGGTGCCTGGGTGAAAACCTGAGTGACAATCCTCCTTCAACGATCAGTTTTCCCAGACCGAAGGCGATGTTGGCTATTCCATCGTTAGCTTTTTCTGATCCTATAGGATAATAATTGATCGATTGAGCAACTCCTGACAAAGTCGGGTAGAAAATGTCGCCATGCCTGTTACCGCATACTTCCTGAAGTATAATGCCCATTTTCTCCTCGTCAATCACATTGGCAGTGGCTGTCATATATGCTTTGCTGCCCCTGTAATAAACTGAAGCATATACTTCTTTAATTGCATCTGACAGCATTTTCACCATCACTTTATTATCAGGGTGCCTGGGGATCATATAGGTTGAGTATATACCGGCAAATGGCTGATAATGTGAGTCTTCCAGTTTACTGGACGATCTTACGGCGATTGGGTGGTTCCTTGAAACATTGAGAAAAGCATAAAAGTCCTGGTAGATTCTTCCGGGAAGTTCGGCATTCAGGAATCTGTGAAGTATTTCGTCGTCCGGAAGATCAGAAAGAGCTACCGTATAAAGATTATTATGATCCATGAACTCATCAAAGATATCGGTGCTCAGAACCACTGTCCGCGGGATAGTGATCAGAACATCAGGGAATTTATTGAAAAGCTTATGGGTTTTGATTATCCTGTTAATGAATGCAAGGCCTCTTGCCTTGCCTCCGATCGAGGCATCACCTATCCTTGAAAATACCTGGTATTCATCATAACTTGTCTTGTCAAACTTGGCGATAACCCCTCTCCCTTTTCCCAGTCTGAAGCTTGAGATAGCAACATAGAGGAACCGCCTCATTTCGTCCATTGTTTCAAAATCTTCCTTCCTGATATATTTAAACATTTGAGCAACAGGGAACAGTGCCCTTGCATTAAGCCATTTGGAAAAATGGTTTCTTGTAGCGTGAAATTCAAGTGTTTTGTCTGGAATAGTAAGGAGCTTCTGTTGCAGGCTCTGCAGATCGGTTGCAATGGCAATAGGCTCCATTGTATCGGGATTCTTAAAGACAAACGGACCGAAGGCGAGGTTCTGTATGATAAAATTCCTAAGCTCAAGAGATAATGATTTGGAATACTTGTTTATGAAACCTGCACCAAGTTCTTCTGCTATTTTTTTATGTATCTGGCTTGAGGACTGGATCAGGAAAGGCACCTTGTCATCATCAGCCATCACTACTTTGCACAATTCTATACCGGCATTTTCATCATTTACATTATCCTTCCTGTAGCTGATATCCGAAATCACTCCAAGCACATTGTACTTATACTTTTTGTAAAGGGCCAGGGCATCATTGTAGTTATTTGCCAGGAGGATCTTGGGCCTGCCCCGCATTTTGAGCATCCGCTGATGTTCATTCAATGCCTCACGCTGAAAATCAATCGATTGTAAAAGAACTATCCTGTAAATATTAGGAAGATATGATGAGATAAACCTTATCGAATTTTCGACAAGAATAATGGACTGGACCCCTATATTTTCTATATCGTAGTCGGCATTCATTTTATCTTCAATCAATTTAATGATTGCAAGTATGAGTGAGGCATCACCAAGCCAGCAGAATACATAATCTATTGCGCTGAGATCCTCGCCTTCAAGTCGCAACGAAACTTCTCTTGAGAAATATGTAAGAACTACAATAGGAATATGCCCATACTGCGACTTTATCATCTTGGCCAGGGCAAACACGTCAGAGCCCCTGAGGCTCAGCATTGAGATAACGAGGTCGATATCTCCCTTCTGTAAAATTTTAAAAGCATCCTCAGCATTATCAGTCTGGACGAATGTTGGAGGATAACGGAGATTCAGGGAAACATATTCATTAAATATCTGTTCATCAATTCTTCCATCCTCTTCGAGCATGTAATTGTCATAATTACTGCAAATTATCAGAACCCGATGAATACGTTTCTGCATAAGAAGGTCAAATGGCGTATCCGTGAAATCATATTTTTGCAGATCAAGTATTCCCTCGATGATCGTCATAGGTCACAAGTTTTATAGATTCATTGATATTACTGCCATTCCTTTTTTCCCATCCATCCGAACCATCAGTGGCTTTTCAAACCTTACATGCCGTAAAAACTCCCCTTTCCCTATCGCCTGCTGGTTTCTTATCATCTCCCAGTTAACCTTATCAAGATCAGAATCCTGGCTTACCGAAAAATAACCTACATTCATCGAGGTCACGTTATGAAAGAAATGTGAGCCAAGGGAGGCATCAGGATGAAAATCAGGCAGCGAGACTTCCACAATAATTTTTGCAAAAGATATCTGCGGCCATGTTACAGGAATTCCCAGAAATTTATCGCGGCTTCCCCATCTGCCAGGTCCGATTAGTATGTATTTCCTGTTTTCCTTAACCATTTTTTCATTTGTCGCTGCAATCTCATCAGCCATTTCAAGCGTTCGTTTATTGTCAAATTTTTCAGGCTCAATGAATATTATGTCTGTTATGCCATCTATCAAACCGTTGCCCATGCTCTTTCTTGTTAAAAGAACAAGTTCATTTTCATTAATTGTCTCCGTATCTATGTTATAACCAGCTCCTGTGCCAAGCAGAGGTTTTATCTGAAGAAGATAAAATGAAGCATTTCCCTCTCCATCCTTATTAAGGTCAACAGCAAATTCTATTTCAACCGGAGATCCGCAAGCCTCTGTAACAACATCCAGCACAGTTTTGAGAGTCTGAGCCAGAGGTACATAGTTATATTTGAGGATGTCCGCGAAATTAATAACCCGGGGACCGTGAGAATCCAGTCCTGGATTAATAGTATCGTTGTCGGGATTCAATACCGATGCAATATGGTTCAGGGTACCATGATTTTCAGCATCACTGATATTAAGCATTTTAAGACCTGCAATTTCACCATCAAGAAGGTGGAGGTCTTTTTTTGACATATCGACTGCATAGAACCGGACCTGTGAGTTTTTATAAAGGTCTTTCTGGGATATTATTTCAAGTGAAGGATAAACTGGTGAGAACCTGTAAGCCAGATTAGCTTCCATTACATACTGACCCAATCCCAATGCAACCACAGCAAATCCGTCTTTTGGCCTCATATGAGCAACCGGATAAAAGTTGAATGACTGGGCTGATCCGCTTATGTGAGGATAAAAAGCATCATCATACATGTTTCCAACAACTTCCTGGATCACCACAGCCATTTTCTCAAGCTCAATTTTATAGTTTATCGCTTCGAAATATGCGCGGGAATTTTTCGAATATATAGAGGCGAATACTAGCCTGATGGCATCTGACAGTTGTTTCAGCCTGATTTCCGGATCTGGATTGTTATTCGGCAGAAGATATGTTCCGAAAATTCCGGAAAACGGCTGACTCATTGAATCCTCGAAAAGGCTTGATGACCTTACAGCAAGAGGTTTGGTGATCTTCCTCAGAAATACCCTGAGTTTCTTTTCCAAGGTAAAGCTAAGGCTGCTTTCCAAAAATGCTTTCTGGATCAGATAAAAATCTTTTTCCTCCTTTACCATATTCCATAGATGGTTCCGTTCCATGAACAGATCAAACTCGTCTGTCCCGGTAATTGCAGTTACAGGAGTCTTAATATTTATTCCGGGGATAAGCTTGCCAAGCTCAAAACTGTAGATCAAAGTATTAATAAATGCAAGCCCTCTTCCTTTTCCACCCAGTGATCCGGTTGAAAGACTAACAACGTTTGTCTCATCAATAACAGCCGATTCTTCAAAATTTATTACTCTTCCTTTGTTTAATTCCTGCCTTCGCTTCCTGATTATATCCAGAAGAAATTCCCTGAGTTCCTTCAGGCTTTTAAAATCTGATACCTTAACAGGGTTAATCTGTTTTGCTATCTTCACCTCACCTCTTGCCATAAGCCAGAGTGAGAAATGGTTTTTCAGGGCATGATAGGCAAGAGAATCTTCAGGTATTGTCTGAAGGTAAGCCTCAAACTCCTTCATTGATTTTGCGACAGCAATCTGCCGTCCGCTGTTATCCCTGTACACGAAATGCCCAAAGCCCAGGTAATAGTTTATGAATGATTTAAGATCCTGAAGAAGACTTTCGGAATTCTTATTTATAAAATTTGATTTAAGGGTGAATGCATATTTTGCATTTTCAGGATCTGATGACTGAAGAACGGTGGGAAGATTCGGCAAGTGCGTTTTAATATACCGGATAAGTTCAAATCCGGCTTTTTCATGCATAAGCTCGTTTTTAGGGAAAGCCATATCGGAAATCACGCACAGAAGGTTATTCCGGTAATTATTAAAAATAACTATTGCGCTTTCCCAGTTTGTGGCAAGAAGTATTTTCGGCCTGGCCCTTAGTTTCAGAACTTTATACAGTTCATCGGTTGAAACATCCTGAATAATGTTTCTTGTCTGGTCCATCACCAGGTTATACAGCATCGGCAGATAGCTGGAGTAATAATCAGCTGAATCCTCAACCAGCAGAATAACCCCGGTAAGTCCCTTCTGGGTATCATTTTCAACATTTACTCTGTCTTCAAGCTGAGACACCATAGCAAAAAAGACCTTCGACTCACCGGTCCATACAAAGAAGTTATCAAAGGGGACGTTTCTGGCTTTCTGTCTCTTTACAAAATCCATATCCGAAGGATTGCTCAGGAGCAGGTATGTTGGCAGATAGGGATATTTGTCCTTTATCTTTCTGCACAGGTCGATCGGACTTTCCTTATCTACCCCGATCATGATGATGACCATGTCATAATGCCTGGCTTTAAGCCTCTTAAATGCCTCTTCCTCGCTTGATACTCCAGAGACCCTTGGTATTGAGGTAAGACTCATCTGATAGTACTCCCCCAGAATATGATCAGCAAACCGGCCTTCACCTTCAATCGAATAGGCGTCATAAAGGTTTGCAACAAGCAGGATCTCTTTTACCTTGAAGGGCTGAAGGTCATGGAATACATCCCTTTCGGCATTGTGCCGGTCAAGAAATTTCTGAAGCAGCTTTTTGCTGGGAATATTTAAAAGATCATCCTCGTCTTCCTTTTTTGGAGCACTTGCTGTCCGGATAATATCCCTTGCCTTATAGCTGTTAATATAGCCTGTAATCAGACTGGCTATATTCTGTATAAGGTCTCTTTCTTCCTTAAGGAATGGGCCCTCCTGTTCCTCCCTGAACTCCTTTGTATAGAAGATTTCAACAGTTCCTGTTTCCTCATCAATTGTATTGAATTCCTGAACCATCTTCCAGTTTGTCTCCTTGAATTCAAGAGATTCAAAAGCTGTGTTCATGAAAGATATCCTGGCAACCGTATATTCAGGGTATTGCCAGGCAGCAGGTAAAAGAAGCGCTATCTGCTGAAGGGTCTCTTCTACTGGTTTGCCTTCCTTAAGTATATATGTAGTCTGATTTATGCAGCCGAGTTCCTTTAGCCTCTCCCGTTGTTCATGTACTAAACGGCTGTATTCCGGACTTATATTGGCCTTGGCATCCATTGAGCGGAAATCTAATCAACTTTCCAGACTGATCCATTGTTCAGCAGATCATCCATATTCTTTATTTTTGACATTTTCCTGACTTCAGCAATCTGATCCTCAATATCCTTCTCATAAGTATGTCCGGAAACAGCCCTTATAACGCCTAAGGCAACAGGATATTCAGGATACCTCATATTTGCAAGCATATACTGGATACCCGGGTTAGGTTCAGCAGCATCGTGAATGAGAATACTCTTTTCAGTGACACCATTTTCGCCTGGTCTTACCACTTTGAGTTTCAGACCATCAAGAATGAGTCCTTTGTCACTCCCTTTTCCAAAAACCATAGGTTGGCCATGCTTAAGGATCATTGTCCTGTCATCCCTGACTTCTTTTCCTCCCACTGTTTCATGAATTCCATCATTGAAAATCACACAGTTCTGCAGAACTTCAATCACAGAAGTACCGTTGTGTTTAGCTGCCTCAATAAATATCTGTGTCGAAAGCGACACATTCGAATCGAGTGTCCTTGCAAAGAATTTTCCTTTTGCACCTATAACAAGCTCCCCGGCCGAAAACGGCTCCTCGACTGTTCCAAACGGGGAGGTCTTCGTAATCAGTCCTCTCTGGGATGTTGGTGAGTACTGGCCTTTTGTAAGGCCATATATCTCATTGTTGAAGAGAATTATATTTAGATTAATATTCCGGCGTACAACATGGATGAAATGATTCCCGCCGATTGCAAGTGCATCGCCGTCACCGGTAATCTGCCATACAGAAAGTTCGGGATTTGCTATTTTCACACCGCTGGCTATCGCTGATGCACGGCCATGGATGCTGTGAAATCCGTATGTGTTCATATAATAGGTGAACCTCGATGAACAGCCTATACCTGAAACAAAAACGACCTTTTCTTTTGGTACCCCCAATTCGGCGAGTGCTCTCTGAACTGAACTAAGTACTGCATGATCCCCGCATCCCGGGCACCAGCGAACTTCCTGGTCGCTTTTAAAATCCTTTGGACTTGCCTGATTTACCTGAGATACTTCCATATTATTTATCCTCCAGTATTTTAATGCATTGTTCCTTAATTTCCTTAACAGTGAAGGGAAGACCCTGCACCTTGTTAATCTGTTCGTACCTGAAACCCGGATGTTTCATTCGAAGGTAATTTGCAAACTGACCTGAATTCAGTTCGCAGACCACTATTTTCCTGAAACTCGAGAAAGTTTCCCGGGTATTCCTGGGTAATGGATTGATATAGTTGAAATTTGCCAGACTTACATTATATCCCTCCTCGTGCAATTCCCTTACAGCAGTTATAAGGTATCCGTAGGAACTTCCCCAGCCGACTATCAGAAGGTCGTTTGACTCAGGGCCAAAAACCGTCAGGTCAGGAATCCCGTCTGCAACCCTTTCGATTTTTTCGGCTCTTAAGCCAACCATAAGCTCATGATTATCCGGGGTATACGACACAGTACCCTTGACCGTCTTTTCAAGCCCTCCTATGCGGTGTTCCAGTCCGGGAGTACCGGGAATTGCCCATCTTCTTGATAGCTTTTCCTTGTCACGTTTATATGGAAGGAATGGCAATTCATTTTTATCTGCGAAAGGAGGAACAATTTTCTGAAGCTCCCGCATTTCAGGTATTTTCCACGGTTCGGAGCTGTTGGCAAGGTAACTGTCCGTCATGAGTATTACAGGTGTCATATGTTCAACAGCTATTCTTGCTGCCTCAAATGCATAATGAAAGCAGTCAGACGGAGTGCTGGCAGCAATAACAACAGCGGGGCATTCGCCATTTCGGCCATAAAGGGCCTGCATCAGGTCGGACTGTTCAGTTTTTGTCGGAAGACCTGTAGAGGGCCCCCCCCGTTGAACATCAATTATAACTATCGGCAATTCGGTCATTACTGCAAGACCTATAGCTTCAGATTTTAAAGCCAGTCCGGGACCTGAGGTTGAGGTCACTGCAAGGTACCCGGCAAAACTTGCACCAAGGGCCGAACAAATTCCGGCTATCTCATCTTCGGCCTGAAAGCTTTTAACATCCAGGTCTTTACGGGCAGCCAGCTCTTCGAGGATCCCAGTCGCAGGGGTAATCGGATAAGATCCTATAAAAAGCTTCAAACCTGATTTTTCCGCTGCCGCCATCAATCCCCAGGCAGTTGCGGCATTTCCGCAGATATTTCTATATTTGCCTTTTGCGATAGGAGCCGGACTTATCTTGATTACAGGTGTCAGAGCTTCAATTGTTTCCGCATAATAATATCCTGCACGGAGAACAACTTTATTTGCCTCAGCTATTTCTGGTATTTTCCCGAATTTCTTATCAAAAAACTGTTCGGTATACTTCAGCTTGCGATCAAAAAGCCAGTAAACCATTCCAAGAGCAAACATGTTTTTAGTCCTTAGAACGGTTTTTGGTTCAAGCCCGAAATTCTTCAGGGCCTCTTTAACCAACGATGAAATGGGAGTGGCGATAATATTGAAATTTTCCAGCTTTTCCTCAATAACAGGATCTTTTGTGTATCCTGCTTTCTCAATATTTTTTTCAGTGAAATTATCTTTGTCTAAGATAATGGTACCGCCAGGTTTGACAAATCTCGCATTGGCTTTAATCGCAGCAGGGTTCATGGCAACAAGTACGTCAGCATAATCACCAGGAGTATTGATTTCTGAATTTCCGAGGTGAACCTGAAATCCGGAAACTCCTCCTACAGTACCCTGAGGTGCGCGAATTTCGGCAGGATAATCGGGAAATGTTGAGATATCATTGCCAAACAAAGCTGCCGTATCGGAAAACAGAGTACCTGTCAGCTGCATTCCGTCCCCCGAATCTCCTGAAAACCTTATTACTACCTCTTCTCTTTCAATAACCTGTGATTTTTTAACCATGATGCCTTGTTAATTATTAAAAGTGAGTTATGTTTTTCGTTTTTTATGTCTGACCAGAACAAAAGTAAACTAATTAGTGATCGAAAAATCATTTAACTATTGATATTTAAGAATGATATTGGTCATATAAATCTGACTTCAATCTGATCTTTTTGTACACCCCTGAATCCTTGTCTGCCGGCAGGCCCTAAGGGGACTTTTTAAATTCTGTTAATGGTGATTAGCGGGTAAATTCCTGGCTCCAGATATCAGCCTTTTTCAGGTTTATTTCCCCTTCAAAAAACATTCTGGCTATTTTCTCAAAGTAGGAAGTATAATCAGAAATAAAAAACTGGTCCTGAACCTTGCCGGAATCATTCAGCAGGTTATTCTTTTCAAGCGTCTCTCTGAGGATCAGGGAAACAATTCTTGCAGAATCAACCACTTCAACATTAAAATTAAAGAATTTGCTTATCTGGTTTCTTATAATGGGATAGTGAGTGCATCCAAGTATGAGGGCTTCAATCCCGGAGAGCGTCTCATTTGACAAATATGTGCGGATTATTGCATTGCTTATATCATCGAAGATAAAACCCTCTTCGATCATTGGCACCAGCAATGGAGTTGCCATTGAAACAACATTTGTCTCCGGTGCTTTTTCTTTCAGCTTCAGGTCATAGGTACCTGAACTGATTGTTCTTTTTGTTCCGATAACACCTATTTTCCTGAAGTTCCTGGTGCTCAGATAATCTACTACCGGGTCAATAACATCGATTAAAATTGCTCTTTCCTGAAATTCCTTCTTTAAGGTGTCAAAAGCTGAGGCTGAAGCTGAGTTGCAAGCAACCAGAACAACTTTCGCCTTGTGATCAAGAAGAAATTCGGTTATTTTACCCGAATAATACCTGATCGACTCAGCAGATTTATCTCCATAAGGAAGGTGAGCTGTATCTCCAAAGTAAACCAGGCTTTCCCCGGGAAGGATTTGTTTTATTGCATGTGCTACAGTCAGTCCCCCGACTCCTGAATCAAAAATTCCAATTGGCTGTTCTTTCAATTAATCGCAAATTAAAAAAAAGACCATCTGCCAGCTGGCGGATGGTCACCGGTTTTTTATCCTTAAACTATTTTAAACCCAGTTTATTTTTAACAAGCTGCATTACGTTTGTGCTTTTAGTCTCATCAAAATATATAATCTGGTTTTGTGAAAGATCAAAAACGTAGATATATCCGTTTTCCTTTCCAACATCCCTTATAGCCTTGTCGGCCTTTTCAGTTATTGGTGTAAACAGTTTTACCTGCATTTCCTGGAGCGTGTTCTGGGCATTTGTCTGGAAATCGCTTAATCTTTTCTGAGCATCCTGCAACTCCTGTTCTTTGGTCTGTTTAACCAGATCAGTCAGGTTCTTGCTCTCTTTGAGATAGGTTTCATATTTATTATTCAGTTCAACCTGTAATAACTCTGCAGTGTTTTGAAGTTCCGTATTAAGTTTTTCAAGTTTAACCCTTGCGGAATCAAAATCAGGCATTGCCTGTATAAGTTCAGTACGGTTAATGTGTCCGAATTTTAAATTCTGTGCTAAAGCATTCTGCCCCACGAATATAACCATAATAACGAGCACAGAAATTCCAATAAATCTTTTCATTCTTTTAAATGTTTTTAATAATGATGCAAAAATAATTAATTAATTTTTATAACCTAATTTTTCGAGCACCTGATCGCTTATATCATATTTAGGATTAGCGAATAAAATGTTACCGCCCGAAGCTGTGTCAAATATTGCTGCGTAACTTCCTTCGGCAGCGATTGTTTTAATTGCTTTAAGTATCTCATCCTGGATTGGCTTGACCAGTTCTTCTCTTTTCTTGAAAAGCTCCCCTTCAACTCCAAAGTATTTGTTTTGAAGGTCTTTCATCTCCTTTTCCTTTGTTATGATTGCCTCTTCCCTTTTTGTTTTCATATCCTGTGACAGAAGTACAACATCATTCTGATAAGTTTTGTACATCTGATCAACAACTGCATAGCCGTCGGCAACCTCTTTTTCCCATTGCTTGGATAGATTATCAAGCTGATCCTGGGCTTTAGTAAAAGCAGGAATATTCTTCCTGATATATTCAGAATCCACAAATGCATATTTTTGAGCTGAGGCAAAAGCCGTAGTCATCACTGCAAAAATTAACAAAACACCTATTCTTTTCATAAAATTGTTTTTAAAATTAAATTGATTAAAACTGCTGGCCTATGGTGAAACTAAACTGTCCTTTATTAGCGTCGGGGAAAGCCACCGGATCATCGACCTGATCAAATCCGTAACCCCAGTCAACTCCAAGTA
Organism: Bacteroidales bacterium; assembly: GCA_038252165.1. GTDB lineage: Bacteria > Bacteroidota > Bacteroidia > Bacteroidales > VadinHA17 > LD21. The sequence goes on from JBBSAP010000059.1 coordinate 11,698, forward strand.
GTCCGAACATCGGAAGGTTAGCCCTGACTCCTATACCTGCCGCCCGATTCATCCTGAACGGGTTATACTGATTCATCTTATACCAGGCTTTTCCTGCCTCAAGGAAAGCCAGGCCGTATATAGTAGCCTGCTGGTTAAGCGAAACGGGGTATCTTAATTCAAGTGTAAATTTAGAGTAAACATTACCCGTGGGAGATCCTGATTTTGGATCTGTGGGAGTAACAGATCCATCGGTATATCCTCTCAGGGCAATTATTTCCCGCCCGTACAGACTATACCCTGTCATGCCGCTTCCACCCAGATAGAAGTTCTCAAATGGCGAAGGACCGATATCCTTGTTGTAGTGACCAAGGTATCCGAAAGAAAATTTAGCGTTAAGCACAAGCTTTTCATTCGGCGTAACGGGATAGAAATAATCTGCTTTGAAAATCCATTTGTGGAACTCTATCCATTTATATTTCTCCTGATCTGTTGCTCCTACCAAATTTGCTCCGCTGATAAGGGAATATGGAGGCGTCGCCTGTAACGACAGGGTGAAAGTTGATCCGTTTGTCGGATAAATAAGGTTGGGACCTGTTGAATACCTTGATAGTTTTGTAGTGAATGTCAGCATGTTGGATGTCCCGTCAGAGAACAGGAAATGATAATAGGTGAAATCGTTAAGGTTATATCTCTGATAGTTTACCTCACCGTAAATAGAAAAGAAGTCATCGGGCCATTCCAGCCTTTTTCCAAGTCCTATGGAGGCTCCATTAGTTAGCATTGACTGGTAATTACTGCTATTCTTTTTCCTCCCATTGGTCATTAAAGACCTGTAAAATGAAACTGAAAAGGAATTGGGTTTATTCCCGCCAAGCCAGGGTTCCATAAATGAAATATTATATGACTGGTACAGGCGCCCGTTAGACTGAGCCCTGACACTAAGTGATTGTCCGTCGCCAGAGGGGTAAGGCCTCCACTCCTTCAGATTGAAGAAGTTTCTCATGGCAAAATTGTTAAAGTGCACGCCAACTGATCCAACCAGCATACCTGCTCCCCAGCCTCCTGATATCTCAAACTGATCATTTGCCCTCTCTTCAAGTTTATAAAGCAGGTCCACAGTACCGTTTGCAGGATCAGGAACCACATTCGGACTTATTTTCTCAGGATCGAAATGGCCGATTACTCCCAGCTGACGAATCGATCTTAGGATCTTGTTCTTGCTGAACAGATCGCCTGGAAGTGTATATAGTTCCCGTCTGGCAATATGCTCATTGGTCCTGGTATTTCCCGAAATGATAATATTATTAAGATAGGCCTGGTCGCCCTCGTAAATTCTCACTTCCAGATCGACTGAATCATTCTCGATCTTTGATTCAATGGGTGTAAGTCTTGAAAAAAGATAACCGTTATCCTGATATACATTGCTGACTGCATCCTGAGCACCGGAAGCTCCATTAAGCCTGTCATCCAGGTTAGACTGGTTATAGACAGAGCCCTTTTGGATATTAAGTATCTTCTCAAGATCTTCTTTCCTGTACACGCTGTTACCGACCCAGGTGATATTTCTTAAAAAGTACTGTTTCCCTTCATCAACCCTGATCATCAGTCCTACACGATCCTCAGAGACCGGATAAAGGGAATCGCCAAGAATTTTGAAATCCTTGTAACCGTTATCATTATATAATTTGTAAATTTTCTCCTTATCCTCATCATACTTTCCCGAGATGAATTTTGAAGCTTTTAAAAAGTTAAAGTTCTTTTTCTTTGTATTTTTCATCTTATGCCGGAGCTGCTTGGTACTGTAGTTTTCATTCCCGACAAATGAGATCTCTTCTATTTTGACCTTTTCCTTTTTATCGACATCAACAGTGAGTATAATGTTGTTGGGTCTGTCCGGGTCGTCTTTCTGAATAAAGTCAACAGCGGTATTAAGGAATCCCTTCTCGACAAAATGATCAGTTATGATCTTTCTTGTATTAGTTAACTGATATGAAGTAAGCTGCGATCCTACAGGCATGTTTATCTTTTCTGTGAGATCAGTTGTTTCAGATTTTTTTAACCCGTTATACCTGACCGATGATATTCTTGGCCTCTCCTGCAATGCAATATCCAGATAAATAGTATCCGCAACAGTTTTAATTATAGTTATTCTGATATCCGAAAATAAGCCTTGCTGCCATAATTTTTTAACGGCGTTTGTAATGGCATCCCCCGGTACAGAAACTTCCTGGTTGACTCTGAGTCCGGATATTCCTATCAGTGCATTTGTATCAAGAAACCTGACACCGGAAACGGAAACCCCTCCAATTATATAATCGTCGGAATCTGAATAATCGATAATTCCTGCCCTCTCCTGCGATAACAATGTACCGCTTATTAAAATCAGAGCTATTGCCAGAAAAATTCCTTTTAATCTTTCAATTGCCATCATATCACAATTTGTCCAAAAGTTGTTCACTAGTTTTTCCAAATCTTCTCTCTCTCTTCTGGAAGTCTATTATAGCTTTGTAAAGTTCCTCCTTACCAAAATCGGGCCAAAGTATTTCAGTAAAATACAATTCAGTATAGGCCAGCTGCCATAACAGGAAGTTGCTGATCCGCATTTCCCCGCTTGTCCTTATCATTAATTCAGGATCCGGAACTCCATGCGTGGTAAGGTACTTTTCAAAATTGAATTCATTAATTGTACCCGGATCAACCGATCCGCCGGCGATCTCTGCCGCGAGCCTCTTTGCAGCTTCTGTCATCTCCCATCTTGAGCTGTAGCTCATTGCTACGATAAGGTTAAGTCCGGTGGCAACTGAAGTAACATTTATCGTTTCCATCAGCCTTTCCTTTACATCAGATGCAAGTCTTTCAGTATCGCCGATCGCCGTCAGCCTGATATTATTCTTAATTAAGGTATCAGTCTCTTTATTAAGCGATTGCACCATAATGCCCATCAATGCGGAAACCTCTTCATCAGGTCTTCCCCAATTTTCGGTAGAAAAAGCATAAACCGTAAGAAACCTGATTTTTAATTCAGCGGATGCCTCAATTACTTCTCTTAAGGCCTTTACCCCCTGCTGGTGGCCGAATATCCTGTCCATATCTCTTTGACTGGCCCACCTTCCGTTACCATCCATAATGATCGCTATGTGGGACGGGAGCCGGGCAGTATCGATCTGTTTTAATAAGGACATTTTTCAGCGTCTTCTTGATTTATCAACATCTTTAAAAGCCGGACAAACCACCAGTTTGTTGTAGATCTTCCAGGTAAATGCTATGCCTGCAAATGAATACCAGTCGTTGTTGTGGAGCCATGCTTTATGATGCGTATAAACTTCTTCTTCCAAGCCGTCAAATTTATCATAAAAAGTCTTACGAAAACCATATTCAGCTTCAATTCCAAGGTTTTTATGGATATTTATCTTAAAACCAAGAGAAAAAGGGATGATCGGTTGGACAGGTTTGTCGTTTAGAAGAGGAGAATTAGAATTAGTACTAAAATATGCAACGCCCACACCTGCAGCAATATATGGAGTATAATTCCATTTCCTGCCCTGTGTTGAGTAAGTAAGAAAATTAAATTCGAACTGAATTGCCCCTTCAGTTACAAACCCATCGAAATTATTATTACGTGATGTCTGAAACAAATTACTGAAATCAGAGTCATAACCCTTTAGGCCTCCCATTAAGATATTTGCCCTGATTGATTGCCGCGGATTCAGGTTATACCGGTAAAAAAAGCCGCCAGCCGGCTGGGGCCTATAGAATAAACGATTTGTATTTATGTCGCCAAGATATGATGTGACACCACCAATAATGCCATAATCAGCACTCCTCTGTCCGGATACTGATAATGACAACAGAATAAGAAGAAGAATACCTGATATTTTTTTCATTCAAACTGATCCAGCTTATTATCTGAGAGAGGGCCAACCCTTGGCAGTTGTTTTCAGTTTATAAGTAACGGTAAAGTTCAGGAAATAGTACTTGTCATTGGCTTTATTGGCTATAATACCTGGATTGAAACCGTCAATAAAATCTGTATTAGCCCACCTGCCTCCAAATTCAACACCGAAATTAATGTTTGGATTGTATACTAATGTTGCTCCAATGCCTCCCGGTACTACAAGTGAAAACCCTTTATCAGCTGTACTTCCAGGCTCAGTAATGCCCCTTTGAATAAGGGCATCATTTGCATTAACAGAGAAAGAAGCTCCTCCGATTCCTGCAAAAGCATAGAAGTCAAGAGAAGAAAGCAATGCCCACAGGCCTTTCCCTTTAAGAAAAAGGTAACTGCTTTCATATTTGTTTTTGATAAAAAAATATTCACCTAAGATGGCTGGTTCAAACAAACTTGTCACTGATTCATATTCCCTGCCCTCATTAGATCCCCTGACATCAGTTGCATGAAGCATTGCATAAGTCATGCTCAATTTCAGGTTTGCTGTTCGTCCGAGGCGGTATCTCAGCGCGCCGTTAATGTTAAATCTTGTCTGCCTGTAGCTTAGATCCTTAAAGCCAAGAACGTTATCACCCTGAGTATAACCCCCTATATCAGGGAACGTGAATGAGGGACCTACTCCGAATTGAGCTTCCCAACGCCGTAATTTCCAAAGCTGGGCATCGGAAAACTGAACTGCAAAACACAGTATTACAACGACTAAAAGTGATCGTTTCATTTCAGTTTGAATTTAATTGCAGATACAAATATAATAATCTAAAATTAATCAGCATGGTTTAGAACAACTAAATTAGTTTCTCATGTCGGCTCCCCACATAAGCTTATTCCTCAGTGTGCTGTAAAAATCCATCCCCTTCAGCATTACTGTCCTGAGTTTCTCCTGTGATCTTGAAATAGATATTTCCTCACTGAATGGCAGCCTCCTTGACCTGAAATCACATGTTCCAATATAACCATCCGTGCGGCCTTCCACAGTCATTCTGAGGTTGCTCTCCCCTGAAAGTATAATCGGACGTATTGTAAGATTATGAGGAGAAATGGGAGATATAATAATACTCTCATCCTCAGGTGACAGAATAGGCCCTCCGACACTCAGGTTATATGCTGTTGATCCGGTTGCCGTTGATATAATTAATCCATCAGCCCAATAAGTATTAAGATAAGCACCATCGATATAAACATGGATGGTTATCATACTGGGATCGGATTTCTGAATCGTTACTTCATTCAGAGCAGTCGATGATCCAGGATCAAATAATCCCTCAGGTTTTTTTATTTCAATAAGCGATCTTTCGATGATCTGATATTCACCCCCGCATAATAGATCAATTGAATGACCTATCTCCTCCTCCGAAATATTTGCCAGGAACCCCATCCTTCCTGTATTGACTCCGGCTATCGGAATTCCGTAACCTCTGACTTTAAGCATGGTTTCAAGGAAAGTCCCGTCGCCGCCAACACTGAGTACCAGGTCCGGGATCTCCCCGAGGTCCTTCAGGTCACTGAAATTTTCAATAAGCCCACCGCCCGGGCATGATAAATGACCGGCAGACTCCTGATTGATATACAATTTAATACCTCTTCTGCAGAATTCACTGATCAGCCTGGTGACGCCTTCAGCAGTTTTAGGTTTGTATTCCTTGCTGTAAATAACAACTGTTTTCAGCATATCTGTCAGATATTCATGTATTTCATAAGAAGATCGAACCGTTCTGAATAGAACTTGTCCATGGAATCGTCTGAGGTGACCCAGGTTTTTACTTCATAATTATACCTTTCAAAGGTCCTGATCACTGAAACCAGGTCATTTGTATTTACTTTTATGGTCAGTTCAAGCTTTGTCGAATCGGGAGGGGATGTCACATACATGCTTAATACCTTAACATTATTCCCTTCGACAATCTGTGCGATCTGAGAAAGCGAATAATCTCTTTCGATAAGCTCCAGTACTATTATCCCTCCAGTCTGATCCATTGATGAAATACCTGCGAGATACCTTACCAGATCTGTAGTTGTAATCACGCCCTTGTAATGTGACTTATCATCAAGTACCGGGACAACGCTCAGGTTAAGCCTTGAAGCTATCCCTATTACTTCAAAGAGATGCTGGTCAGTTGTCACATAAGGCTTTAACAATGTAAGCGTATGATTGCCAATCGGTTCTTCAGGCTGATTCATATCATAAATATCAGTATCAGATATCAGCCCGAGAAAATCGAGGTTGTTCACGATCGGCAGATGGGATATCCGGAAAATCTCCATCCAGTTCAGGGCAGTCTGCCCTGAATCAGATGTTTTCAGCGATGGAACAACTTCAGAAATCAAATCTATAGCTACCATAAAGGAGGAGTCCCCGTTTAATTTTCATCTAAATTATAAAAAAAAAAAGAGTTGTTGTATTTTTGTATCACATTACAATACGGACAATCATCTTTTTTATTATGACAAAGCTCAGTGTTAACATCAATAAGATTGCAACGCTCCGGAATGCAAGAGGGGGAAATATCCCGAATCTCAAATCTGCAGCTATCAACTGTGAACTTTTCGGTGCCGACGGAATTACAGTTCATCCACGGCCTGATGAACGTCATATAAGATACCGGGATGTTCTTGAAATCCGACCGATAATTACTACTGAATTCAATATTGAAGGTTATCCGTCCGACAATTTCATTGATCTCGTTGTATCAGTGAAGCCTGATCAGGTTACGCTTGTTCCTGATGCACATGATGCAATTACATCAAACGCTGGCTGGGACATTTTAAGATACAGGCTTTTTCTGACTGATGTGATCTCAACTTTCAAAAGAGAAGGAATCAGGACTTCAGTCTTTATTGACACTCAGCTTTCAAATATTGAAAATGCTCCTTTAACCGGAACCGACAGAATTGAATTGTATACTGAGCCGTATGCTTCCCTTTTTAACACAAATGCACCCGGAGCTGTTGAACCGTTTGTAAATGCAGCAAGGATTGCGAGCGATGCAGGATTGGGTATAAATGCCGGGCACGACCTTAATCTTGAAAACTTAAGGTATTTTCATCAGAACATACCATGGGTCGATGAGGTTTCTATTGGTCATGCCCTGATAGCAGACGCTCTTTACCTGGGGCTTGAAAATACGATTCAGATGTACAAGAGGCAACTGGCAGATTAAGACTGCCCATGAAACTTTTCTTCAGAAAATACGGCACCGGTCCTCCCTTAATTATTCTCCATGGCCTCTATGGATCTTCAGATAACTGGGTTTCGATAGCAAAAAGCATAGGTGACAGATTCACAGTGTTCCTTCCGGATCAGAGAAATCACGGTTATTCGCCCCACAGCCCTGTCCATGACTATGATTCAATGACAGAAGATCTGCTTGAACTGGTCAATGATCTGAAACTTCAGAAATTCTTCCTTGCAGGTCATAGTATGGGTGGCAAAACTGCAGTGAACTTTGCCCTGACCTGGCCTGAAAGACTTTATGGTTTGCTTGTCGCCGACATTTCACCAACAGTCACGGAGACAAGTAATTCAATTGCCTACAGTCAGCACTCAGAGATACTGGATTCAATTCTATCACTCGATCTTTCAGGATTAAGATCACGCGATGAAGTTGAATCGCTACTGAAAACCACGATCCGGTCTGAAACGACAAGGGGATTCCTCATGAAAAACCTCAAAAGGGAACCGGACAATTCATTCTCGTGGAAACTTAATGCTTCCTCCCTAATGAAAAACCTTCACAGGATAATGGAAGGGGTTGAACCCGGAGATATGGAAATTAGAGAGATTTCAGGTTTCCCTGTTTACTTTCTGAAAGGCGAATATTCGGAATATCTTCCTGAAAGCGATTTTATTAAGATCAGAAAAATTTTCCCCGCGGCTGAATTTATTATTATCCCACAGTCAGGGCACTGGGTCCATTCCGATAATCCGGAAGAAGTCAAAAAATGCCTGCTGAAATTTCTCGAAAACCAATGATCAGAATTGTGTGACTGACTCTATTTTGTCTTCTTCAATTTCGGGCAGGTTCATGAATCTTAACAGGACACGGGCAACAGCCAGCACATCCTTTTCGCAATACTTTGCAATACGACTGATATCATGTTCGTTATGATAGATACCGGCTACCATGCTCCCGTCAATATCATCTTTGGGTGAAGGTATATTAAGCGTGGTCGTAAGAAGATCAAGTGAAGTGTAGCTTTTATAATCACCGAATTTCCACAGGTCGAGAGTGTCGAGCAGTTTTACTTCCCAGGGTTTCCTGCCTGCATTATCAAGTAAATCAGGGATGATCAGGCTGTTAATAATCATTCTCCTTGCTATATAGGGATAGTCGAATTCTTTGCCGTTATGAGCGCAGAGTAACGCTTCCCTGTTCTTTGAGAATTTATTCAGCATCGAAGAGAACTCTTTAAGCAGTGCCTTTTCATCATCTCCGAAAAAAGACTTGACCCTGAAAGAAAAGGGCTCTTTATCTTTTATAAGTCCTACTGAAATACATATTATCTTTCCGAATTCAGCATATATTCCTGCCCTTTCATAAACATCTTCAGGAGACTGCCCCTCATTTCGGAATTGTCTTGATTTCTTTTCCCAATGAACCTGCGATGCCTGGTCAAGCATTTTGTAAGCAGGTGCAGCCGGTACAGTTTCTATATCAAGGAATAAAATATCCTCAGGCCTGACATTCGGTAACATGTTTATATTTCTTCCTTTAGATGTTTTTCAATAATTGAAATGAAAACCTCAATTCCAACCTGGTTCTCACCCCCGCCGGGTATTATAATATCAGCATATCGCTTTGAAGGTTCTATGAACTGAAGATGAGATGGTTTAACAGTGTCGTGATACCTTTTCAGTACCGTAAGGACTGAACGGCCCCTTTCAACTATGTCCCTCTGGATAACCCTTCCAAGACGGTCGTCAGCATCGGCATCAACAAAAACCTTAATATCCAGCATGTTCCTCAGATTGATGTCGACAAGGATCATTATCCCCTCAACCAGTACTACTCTTGCAGGCTTGACTGTTATGGTATCTTTCGATCTGAGACATGTCAGATAGGAATATATCGGCATTTCGATACTCTCCCCCTTTTTTAGCCTTTCAAGATGCTCAATAAGAAGGCTGAACTCAAGTGAATCAGGATGATCAAAATTTATTTTCTGCCTCTCTTCGAGCGGAATATGGCCGTTATCCTTATAATATGCATCCTGAGGTATTACAATGACATCCTCGTTAGGAAACCTTTCCATCACCTTCTTTACCACTGTGGTCTTACCCGATCCTGTTCCGCCTGCTATTCCGACAATCAGCATTTATTACTATTTTTGTTTTTCATATTATTGTCAAAAATAATATTTTGCATTGAAGTATTTACTAAAGTGAACTAAAGTTTGCCTGCCTGTCGTCAGGCAGAATAACCTAAAATACCTTTAAATGTCAGAATTATATCCGTTAAAATTTGAACCTATCTTAAAGGAAAAGATCTGGGGCGGCAGGTCGCTTGCAGATTATTATGGGAAGAAACCCGGTAATCTGAAAAATATCGGAGAAAGCTGGGAATTATCGGCAGTATCTGATAATCTGTCAGTGGTAAGTAACGGATTTCTTGCAGGCAATAATCTCGA